>CAUSWS010000001.1:0-25448 GCA_963535265.1 uncultured Campylobacter sp.
GGTAGAATTTTAGGACCTAAAGGTTTAATGCCAAATCCAAAAACTGGAACAGTTACAATGGATGTTGCACAAGCTGTTAATAATGCAAAAAGTGGTCAAGTAAATTTCCGTGTTGATAAGCAAGGAAATATACATGCAGGTCTTGGTAAGGTCAATTTTACTAAAGAACAATTAAATGAAAATATTTCAACATTTATTAAAGCTATTAATAAGCATAAACCTGCGACTGCAAAAGGTAGATATGTAAAAAATGCTTCATTGTCATTAACAATGAGTCCTTCTGTAGCTCTTGATACTCAAGAGGTTATGGACTTAAAATAAGAATTTAGACAAATTTATATCTTAGATTGGAGATAGCCGAGGCCATTGGGCTTAATTGATTCGACCCGCTCTGCTTGAAATTACCGGTCGGAAAGGAGAAAAAGTGACACGTAACGAAAAAACTGAAGTTGTTGCAAAATTAGAGAGTGAATTTAAAACTGCTGAAGCTATTGTAGTTTGTGACTATCGTGGTCTTTCAGTTAAAAAACTTGAAGTTTTAAGAAATTCTGCAAAAGAACAAAATGTAAAAGTTCAAGTTATTAAAAATACTCTTGCAAATATTGCTCTTAAAAATTCTGATAAAGTCGGAATGGAACTCAAAGATACAAATATCTATCTTTGGAGTGAAGATCAATTAGCAGTAACTAAAGTAGCCGCAAAATTTGAAGAGGCTAATGCTGACCTTTTCAAAATTAAAACAGCTTATATTGATGGCGAAGTCGCAAGCGTTGATAAAGTTAAAGCTCTATCTAAAATGCCTAGCCGTGATGAGCTTATTGCGATGCTTTTGCAAGTTTGGAATGCGCCAATTCAAAATTTCACAATTGGTTTGAATGCGCTTAAAGAGAAAAAAGAACAATCAGCTTAATTAAAATTAAAAAAATAATAAGGATTAAAAATGGCAATTACAAAAGAAGAAGTATTAGAGTTTATATCTAATCTTTCTGTACTTGAACTTAGCGAACTAGTAAAAGAGTTTGAAGAGAAATTTGGCGTTAGTGCAGCTCCTGTAATGGTAGCTGGTGGTGCGGCTGCTGCTGGTGGTGCGGCTGCTGCTGAAGAAAAAACAGAATTTAACATCGTTCTTGTTGATTCTGGTGATAAGAAAATCAACGTTATTAAGGTTGTTAGAGCACTTACTGGTCTTGGCCTTAAAGAGGCTAAAGACGCAGTTGAAGGAACTCCATCTGTTCTTAAAGAAGGCGTTAGCAAAGACGAAGCTGAAGCAGCTAAGAAAGAGCTTGAAGAGGCTGGTGCTAAGGTTGAACTTAAATAATTTTTTATTATTTAGGCTTAATATTTCAAGAGAGGGCAGAGGCTCTCTCTTTTTTAAATTTTAGATGCCTTGTAAAAGGCTATACTTTTCTTTCAAAATTACCACGAGGTAGATGCAATGTTAAATAGCTTATACTCAGGAAATCGTCTTAGAGTTGACTTCTCTAATGTCGTTAAAGAGATAGACGTTCCGAACCTACTACAACTACAAAAAAAGAGCTTTGATAATTTTTTAAATCTAAATAACAATCAGACAGAAAGCGGTATCGAAAAAGTTTTTAAATCGATTTTTCCTATACATGATCCGCAAAATCGTTTGACTTTAGAATATGTTAGTTCAGAGATTGGAAAACCAAAATATACAATCAGAGAGTGCATAGAAAGAGGTCTTACATACTCTGTAAATTTAAAAATGAAAATACGCCTTATCGTTCATGAAAAAGATGATAAGACTGGTGATAAAGTTGGCGTTAAAGATATAAAAGAGCAAGAAATTTTTATACGTGAAATTCCGTTGATGACAGATAGAATTTCATTTATTATAAATGGCGTTGAACGTGTTGTTGTAAATCAACTTCATAGAAGCCCTGGCGTTATCTTTAAACAAGAAGAGAGTGCGACTGTTGCAAATAAACTTATCTATACAGCCCAAATAATCCCAGATCGCGGATCTTGGTTACACTTTGAATATGATACAAAAGACATTTTATATGTTAGGATAAATAAGCGCAGAAAAGTGCCTGTAACTATCTTGTTTAGGGCATTAGGATATAAAAAACAAGACATTATTAAGCTATTTTATCCGATACAAAATTTAGTTATTAAAAATAATAAATTTTTAACTCTTTTCAATCCAGAGGATTATCTAGGAAGAGTTGAGTATGATATAAAAAATGAAGATGGAGAGGTTCTTCACCAAGCTGGCAAGCGCCTAACAAAGAAAAAAGCTGATAAATTAATCGAAGATGGCGTTAAATTTGTTGAGTATCCGATCGAAGCACTTATTGGTAGATATTTAGCAAATCCTGTGATAAACACAGAAAGCGGCGAAATTTTATATGACACACTATCTGCTCTTGATGAGAATAAACTTGCAAAAATTTTAGCTGAGCATGAAAGTATCGAGATCATAAACAACTCCGCAGCTGGTGTTGACGACGCTATCATAAATTCATTTATAGCTGACAATGACATGCTTAAGGTTTTAAAACAAACTGAGGGCGTAGATGATGAAAATGACCTTGCTGCGATTAGAATTTATAAGGTTATGAGACCTGGCGAGCCAGTAGTTAAAGAGGCTGCAAAGAGCTTTGTAAATGATATATTATTTAACCCTGAAAGATATGACTTAACAAAAGTTGGTCGTATGAAGATGAACCACAAGCTCTCGCTTGATGTGCCAGAGTATGTTACTTTGCTAACTAGCGAAGATATCATCAAAACTGCAAAATATCTTATAAAAGTTAAAAATGGACAAGGCCACATTGATGATCGCGATCACCTTGGCAACCGCCGTATAAGATCTATCGGCGAGCTACTTGCTAGCGAGCTTCACCTTGGTTTTGTTAAGATGCAAAAGGCTATCCGTGATAAATTTACAAGCCTGAGCAACAATACTGACGAGATCATGCCTTATGATCTTATCAATCCAAAAATGATCACAGCGACAATTATGGAATTTTTCACAGGCGGTCAGTTAAGCCAGTTTATGGATCAGACAAACCCACTTAGTGAAGTTACTCACAAGCGCCGTCTGTCTGCGCTTGGCGAGGGTGGCTTGGTAAAAGAGCGTGCCGGATTTGAGGTGCGCGACGTTCACCCAACTCACTACGGCAGAATTTGTCCGGTTGAGACTCCAGAAGGTCAAAATATCGGTCTTATAAACACTCTTTCGACTTATGCAAAAGTAAATGATCTCGGCTTTGTTGAGGCGCCTTATAAAAAGGTCGTTGATGGCAAGGTGACTGATGAGATAGTTTATCTAACAGCGACTCAAGAAGAGGGTAATGTTATCGCTCCAGCATCAACTAAACTTGATGAGAATGGACATATTGTTGAGGATTTGATCGAGGTTAGAAGAGAGGGCGAGATGATGCTTGCTCGTAGAGAAGATGTTACATTAATCGACCTTTGCTCTGGTATGATAGCTGGTGTTGCAGCTTCGCTTATCCCATTCCTTGAGCACGATGACGCTAACCGTGCGCTTATGGGATCAAACATGCAACGTCAAGCAGTGCCGCTACTTCGTTCAACTGCCCCTATCGTTGGAACAGGCATGGAGAGCGTTATCGCAAGAGATGCTTGGGAGAGCGTAAAAGCAAAACGTGGTGGCGTAGTTGAAAAGGTTGATAATAAAAATATCTTTATCCTTGGTGAAGATGAAGCTGGTCCATATATCGATCACTACTCTTTAGAGAAAAATTTAAGAACAAACCAAAATACGACATTTTCACAACACCCTATCGTTAAAAAAGGCGATGAGATCGTTGCTAATCAAATCATAGCTGATGGCCCAAGCATGGAAAAAGGCGAGCTAGCTATCGGTAAAAACGCGCTAATCGCATTTATGCCTTGGAATGGCTACAACTACGAGGATGCGATCGTTATTAGTGAAAAAATGATACGTGAAGATGCCTTTACAAGCGTTCATATCTATGAAAAAGAGATCGAAGCTCGTGAGCTAAAAGACGGCGTTGAAGAGATAACAAAAGATATACCAAACGTCAAAGAAGAGGAGCTTATGCACCTTGATGAAAGTGGTATCGTTAAAATCGGTACAGAGATCAAGCCTGGCATGATCCTTGTTGGTAAGGTATCTCCAAAAGGCGAGGTTAAACCAACTCCAGAAGAGAGACTTTTGCGTGCGATCTTTGGCGAAAAAGCTGGCCACGTTGTAAATAAATCACTCTATGCTTCAGCTTCAATGGAAGGCGTTGTCGTTGATGTTAAAATTTTCACCAAAAAAGGTTATGAAAAAGATAGCAGAACAAACAAGGCTTATGAAGAGGAGAAGACGCTTTTAGAAAAAGAGCACCATGATAGACTACTCATGCTAGATCGCGAAGAGATGCTAAAAGTCACAGCGCTTCTTTCTAAAAACCCACTAGCGAGCGATCAAGAGGTAAATAAAAAAGAGTATAAAAAAGGCTCAAAGATCAACAAAGCTGACTTTGAGAATATCAACAGATTTACCCTAAATGCTATCGTAAAGAGCTTTTCAAAAGATATCCAAAAGAAATATGATGAGCTAAAAAATTACTTCCAAAACGAGAAGAAAAAGCTTAAAGAAGAGCACGACGCTAAGATAGAAATTTTAGAAAAAGATGACATTTTACCAAGCGGCGTTGTAAAACTTGTAAAAGTTTATATAGCTACAAAACGCAAACTAAAAGTTGGCGATAAGATGGCTGGACGTCACGGCAACAAAGGTATCGTTTCAAATATAGTAAGAGAAGTCGATATGCCTTATCTTCCAAGCGGTCAGATCGTTGATATCGTGCTAAACCCACTAGGCGTTCCAAGCCGTATGAACATCGGTCAAATTTTAGAGAGCCACCTCGGTCTTGTTGGCTACCGCTTAGGCGAGCAGATCAATGAAATTTTTGAGACCAAAAAAGGCGAGTGGATAAAAGAGCTAAGAACTAAGATGATAGAGATCGCAAGCGTTGCCAAGCTAATGGACGCTAAAAAAGCTCTTGGTAAGATGAGCGATGAGAAGCTACTTGAGTATGCAAAAGATTGGAGCAACGGCGTAAGATTTGCAACTCCGATTTTTGAAGGCGTTAAAGCTGACGAATTTGCAAAACTATTTGAAATGGCAAAGATAGATAGCGACGGCAAAACTGAGCTATATGACGGACGCACAGGCTCAAAGATAAGAGAACGCGTTAATGTTGGTTGTATGTATATGCTAAAACTTCACCACTTGGTTGATGAGAAAGTTCACGCAAGAAGTACCGGACCATACAGCCTTGTTACACAACAACCAGTCGGTGGTAAGGCGCTGTTTGGTGGTCAAAGGTTTGGTGAGATGGAGGTTTGGGCACTTGAGGCTTATGGTGCTGCTCATACACTAAGAGAGATGCTAACTGTAAAATCAGACGATGTCGAGGGAAGACTTTCTGCTTACAAAGCTTTAACAAGAGGTGAAAACGTTCCTGAGACTGGTATCCCTGAGACGTTCTTTGTTCTAACAAACGAGCTAAAATCACTAGCTCTTGATGTGGAAGTATATGATGAGGATGAGACAAATGAAACTAACTAATTTAAAACCAGTTGAGATAAAAGAAGAGCATAGACCTCGTGATTTTGAAGCTTTTCAACTTCGTTTAGCAAGTCCTGAGAAGATAAAATCTTGGAGTTATGGTGAGGTTAAAAAACCAGAAACCATCAACTACCGCACGCTAAAACCTGAGCGTGATGGCTTGTTTTGTGCCAAAATTTTCGGACCGATTCGCGACTACGAGTGCCTTTGTGGTAAATATAAAAAGATGCGTTATAAGGGCATAAAGTGCGAAAAATGCGGCGTTGAAGTAACAACGTCTAAAGTTCGTCGCTCTCGCATGGGTCACATCGAGCTTGTAACTCCAGTGGCTCATATCTGGTATGTAAATTTCTTGCCAAGCCGTATAGGTGCGCTTCTTGGTATCAAGATGAAAGATCTTGAGCGCGTACTTTACTATGAGGCATATATTGTTGATAATGCTGGTGAGGCTTATTATGACAATGAAAATTCTAAAAAAGTTGAAAAATATGACGTTTTAAACGAAGAGCAATATCAAAGCCTAGCTTCAAGATACGAAGAGAGTGGTTTTAGTGCTAGAATGGGTGGCGAGGTCATCTATGATATGCTAGCTGAGCTTGATCTAACTCAAATTTTAAATCAGCTACAAGAAGAGATGGAGGCTACAAATTCTGAGGCTAAGAAAAAGACTATCGTAAAACGCCTAAAAGTTATAGAGAGCTTTTTAAATTCAGGCAACCGCCCAGAGTGGATGATGATAACAAATTTACCAGTTCTTCCGCCTGATCTTAGACCACTTGTTAATCTTGATGGCGGTAAATTTGCTGTTTCGGACGTAAATGATCTATATCGCCGTGTAATAAATAGAAATAGCCGTCTAAAACGTCTGCTTGAGCTTGACGCACCTGAGATCATTATAAGAAACGAAAAGAGAATGCTTCAAGAGGCTGTTGATGCGCTATTTGACAATGGCCGCAGAGCAAATGCAGTAAAAGGCGCAAATAAGCGCCCACTAAAATCACTAAGCGAGATTATCAAAGGTAAGCAAGGCCGCTTCCGTCAGAATTTGCTAGGTAAGCGTGTTGATTTCTCTGGACGTTCTGTTATCGTCGTTGGTCCAAAGCTAAAGATGGATCAGTGCGGTCTTCCAAAGAAGATGGCTTTAGAGCTATTCAAGCCACATTTGCTTGCTCGCCTTGAAGAAAAAGGCTATGCGACAACCGTTAAGCAAGCTAAAAAGATGATAGAAGATAAGACAAATGAGGTTTGGGAGTGCTTAGAAGAGGTTGTTAAAGACTATCCAGTCATGCTAAACCGTGCTCCGACACTTCACAAGCTTTCTATCCAAGCGTTTCACCCAGTACTTGTTGAGGGCAAGGCGATCCAGCTTCACCCACTAGTTTGTGCGGCGTTCAACGCTGACTTCGACGGCGACCAAATGGCTGTTCACGTACCACTATCTCAAGAGGCTATCGCTGAGTGTAAAATTTTGATGCTAAGCTCAATGAACATCTTGCTTCCTGCAAGCGGTAAGGCTATCACAGTCCCTTCACAAGATATGGTTTTGGGAATTTATTACCTAAGTCTAGAGAGAAATGACGAAAAAGGTGCAAATAAAATTTTCTCAAGCGTCGATGAAGTAATGATCGCTGAGGAGGCTAATACCCTTGGTCTTCACGCTAAAATTAAGACAATGGTTGATAACAAGATCATCTTCACAACGGCTGGTCGCTTAATCCTAAGAGCAATACTGCCTGATTTTGTTCCTGATAATATGTGGAATAAGATCATGAAGAAAAAAGACATTGCAAATTTGGTTGATTATGTTTATAGAAATGGCGGCCTTGAAGTAACGGCTGACTTCCTTGATAAGCTTAAAAATTTAGGCTTTAGATATGCTACAAAAGCGGGAATTTCTATCTCTATCGCAGACATTATCGTGCCAGATAGCAAGCAAAAGTATATCGACGAAGCTAAGAAAAAAGTTCGTGAAATTCAAAAGCAATATGGCGCTGGTCTTTTAACAGATAGTGAGAGATATAACAAGATCATCGATATCTGGACAGATACAAACAATAGCGTTGCGAGTGAGATGATGAAGCTTATCCAAAACGATAAAGGCGGATTTAACTCAATTTACATGATGGCAGACTCTGGTGCGAGAGGTAGTGCTGCGCAAATTCGTCAGCTAGCTGGTATGCGTGGTCTTATGGCAAAACCAGATGGTTCGATCATCGAAACACCGATCATTTCAAACTTCCGTGAAGGTCTAAACATAATGGAGTACTTCAACTCAACCCACGGAGCTAGAAAGGGTCTTGCGGATACCGCGCTAAAAACAGCTAACGCTGGTTACTTAACAAGAAAGCTAATCGACGTTGCACAAAATGTTAAAGTCACTATGCATGACTGCGGTACGCACGAGGGTGTTGAGATCACAGATATCACAGAGAGTGGTGAGCTAATAGAGAGCCTTGAAGAGAGAGTATTGGGCCGTGTTTTAGCAGATGATGTGATCGATCCTATAACAAATGAAATTTTATTTAGCGAAGGCACATTGCTTGATGAGGAAAAAGCCAAAACTATAACTGAAGCTGGCATAAAGTCAGTAAGCATTAGAACGCCTATCACGTGCAAAGCGCCAAAAGGCGTTTGTGCAAAATGCTACGGCTTAAACTTGGGCGAGGGCAAGCTTGTAAAACCAGGCGAGGCTGTTGGTATCATCTCGGCTCAATCAATTGGTGAGCCAGGTACTCAGCTAACGCTAAGAACATTCCACATTGGTGGTACGGCTTCTACTGAGCAACAAGACCGCCAAGTCATCGCTCAAAAAGAGGGCTTTATTAGGTATTACAACCTTAGTACATACGAGAACAACGGCAAGAAAATCGTTGCAAACAGAAGAAGTGCAGCTGTGCTACTTGTTGAGCCAAAGATAAAATCAACAATTGATGGTAAAATCGAGATCGAATATGCTCACGAAGACGTAAATATCGTTATCAAAGGCAAAAAAGAAGAGATCAAATATACTATCAGAAGAAACGACCTTGCTAAACCAAACGAACTAGCTGGCGTTAGCGGTAAGATCGAAGGCAAGATGTATATCCCCTATGCAAATGGCGACAAGGTAAAAGAGAATGAGAGTATCGTAGAAATTATAAAAGAGGGCTGGAATGTTCCAAATCGTATCCCTTATGCTAGTGAGCTTAAAATTTCAGATGGCGATCCAGTAACTAGAAAGATCACCGCAGATGCAAATGGTGTGGTTAAATTTTTCATACTAAAAGGTGACTTCCTTGATAGACTAAAAGATATCAAAAAAGGTCACAAAGTAACTGAAAAAGGCTTTTTTGTTGTCGTTTCTGACAAGGACGGACGTGAGGCAGTTCGCCACTACATCCCAAGAAATTCTATCATCCAAGTATCAGATAATGATGCGGTAGAAAGAGCGACAGTGGTCTCACTACCTGAAAAAGATGACAAGCTAATAATCGCTGAGTGGGATCCATACTCAACTCCAACTATCGCAGAAGAGGCTGGTGTGGTTAGCTTTGAGGATGTCGAGCCAGGATATAGTGCGACTGAGCAAGCTGACGAGGCAACTGGTCAAAGACGTCTTGTTATCAACGAGTATCTGCCAAGTGGCGTAAAACCAGCGATCATTATCACTACAAAGAGCGGACATTTGATCAAGTATCCGCTTGATCCAAAAACTGCGATCTTTGTTTCAAGTGGCGATGAAGTGGCACAAGCTGATATTTTGGCTAAGACCCCAAAAGCTGTTGCTAAGTCAAAAGATATCACCGGTGGTCTTCCAAGAGTTAGTGAGCTATTTGAAGCAAGACGCCCTAAAAATACAGCTATCGTTGCAGAGATTGACGGCGTTGTTAGATTTGACAAGCCACTTCGCTCAAAAGAGCGCATCATCATCCAAGCAGAAGATGGCACGACAGCTGAGTATTTGATTGAGAAGAGCCGCCAGATCCAAGTAAGAGACGGCGAATTTGTCCATGCTGGCGAGAAACTAACAGACGGACTTATCTCAAGCCACGATATTTTAAGAATTCTTGGTGAAAAGGCGCTTCACTACTATTTGATCAGTGAAATTCAGCAAGTTTATCGCCGCCAAGGTGTTGCGATCGCTGATAAGCATATCGAGATCATCGTCTCTCAAATGCTTCGCCAAGTCAAAATCGTCGATAGTGGAAATACAAATTTCATCGTTGGCGACATGGTTTCAAGAAACAAATTTAAAGAAGAGAATGAGCGTATTATGAAAATGGGTGGCGAGCCAGCTATCGCTGAGCCGATCCTTCTTGGTGTTACAAGAGCGGCTATCGGAAGTGATAGTGTGATCTCTGCTGCGTCATTCCAAGAGACAACTAAGGTCTTAACAGAAGCGTCAATCGCTGCTAAATTTGACTATCTTGAAGATCTAAAAGAGAACGTCATCCTTGGACGTATGATCCCAGTTGGTACTGGTTTTTACAAAGATAAAAAGATAAAGATCAAAGAAAACTAATATATTAAGCCCCGCTTTTGGGGCTTAATTCTCTTATAAATTTACCCACTTAAATTTACAAAATTTCAAAATTTACAAGCCGTTAATCAATATTAAATAAAATCCATAACTAAAAATATGTAACGGAGATATTATGAAAAATGTCGATCTCGGACTTTTATTTCTGCGCTTAGGCCTTGGAATTTGCCTTTTTATGCATGGCTTTGGCAAAATTTTACACGGAGTTGGCGGTGTAAAGAGCATTTTAGTTGATGCTGGGCTACCTAGTTTTATGGCATATTTTGCCTATTTTGGCGAGGTCTTAGCCCCTATAATGATCGCTGTTGGCTTTTACTCAAGGCTTGGCGCGCTCTTAGTTTTTGGCTCTAGTCTTGTCATTTTGTATTCATATTTTGGTTTATCAAATTTACTTGAACTAACTAATGTAAATGGCTTTAAAGCAGAGCTTATATATCTTTATATCGCTATATCACTTTGCATCATCTCGACTGGTAGTGGTAAATACGCTATCAAGCAAGACTGATCTAAATTTAGCACATATTTTATTTAAATTTAAATTTTATTTTATTTTTTTATAACAATTTAAGTTTGTAGCCTTTAAATTCAAAAAGTATCTCAAATTTAAAGGACACACGATGGAACAGACAAAAAAAGAGCCTTCGTTTCTGCTATCCCTTACGCCTATCTTGGTTATGATCGTAGGCCTTGCGCTTGGCGTTGGTTATATGAAGCTAAAGGTTGAGCCGATCATTTTGATAGCAGCCCTAGTGGCTGGTGGCATCGCTTGGAGACTAGGATATAGCTGGAGCGAGCTTCAAGAAGGAGTGATAGAGAAAATTTCAAGCTCACTCCCGGCACTTATGATACTTTGGGCGGTCGGTCTGCTTATTGGCTCATGGGTATTTTCAGGCACTATCCCTATGATCATCTACTACGGTGTGGATCTTATAAGTCCGCAGTATCTAGTCCTAACTGCTTTTGTCATCGCAGCTATCATCTCAACTGTAACTGGCACATCTTGGGGTTCTGCTGGCACAGTCGGTGTCGCCATCATGGGCATAGCTCAAGGTCTTGATGTAAATTTAGCGGCAACTGCTGGCGCTGTCGTGGCTGGAGCTTACTTTGGCGACAAACTCTCTCCGCTTTCAGATACGACAAATCTAGCCCCGATAGCAGCTGGCTCAGAGCTTTATGAGCACATCAGACATATGTTTTATACAACTATCCCAGCAACTATCGTTGCGATAGCGGCTTATCTATTTTTTGGAAGCGAGGCGGCAAGCAGTGGTGCAAATGTTTCAGAGTCGGTTTTAGCGCTTCAAGGTCAGCTTGATAAAATTTTTCACTGGAACATCATCTTGCTTTTACCTGTGCTTTTTGTCTTGGCTGGCTCGGTGCTAAAGTGGCCAACGATACCTGTTATGATCATCGCATCGCTATTTTCAGTGCTTCTTGGTGTGATCGTTCAAGATTTTAGCTTTAAAAATGGCTTTATCTCAGTGATGACTGGCTTTAACGTCACGATGAGTGGCATTAATATGGAGTTTTCAAAAGATATCACGAAGCTTCTAAACAGAGGTGGCGTGAGCTCGGTAAATTCAACCACCATCCTAGTCATCTGCGCTATGGGCTTTGCTGGTATCATCTCAAAAACTGGCATGCTTACAAAGGTGCTTCACACCATCATGGCAAAGGTCAAATCAGCAGCAGGCGTCATTATTTCAACTATCAGCTCATGCTTAACTGTCGCATTTGTCACAGGTAGCTCATATCTTTCTATCCTTATCCCTGGCGAGATGTTTAAAGACTTCTATAAAGAGAAAAATTTAGCAGCCAAAAACCTATCAAGAACACTTGAAGACTCTGGCACCGTGATCGTCCCACTCATCCCTTGGTCAGCAGCAGGCGCATATATGACAGCAACGCTAGGCGTGCCAACGGTAGAGTATTTGCCATGGGCGATACTAAACTACATGGGTGTTGTCTTTGCTATCATCTTAGCGCTCACAGGTATTGGCATAGCTAAGATAAACAAGGATGCCAAATGATACTCATAAAAAACGTCAAAATTTACTCGCCAAAATTTCTTGGCACAAAAGATATATTTATATGTAATGGCAAGATCGTCTGCATAGCTGAAAATTTAGAGCCAAATTTACCAAATGTAAAGGTGATCGACGCTTCAAATTTAGTAGCCATACCAGGCCTCATCGATAAGCACGTGCATATCACTGGAGGTGGCGGAGAGGGCGGCTTTAAGACTAGAGTGCCTGAGATCATGCTATCAAATTTAATAGAAGCTGGCATAACGACGGCTGTTGGCCTACTTGGAACTGACAGCACGACAAGAAGCGTTGAAAATTTAGTCGCAAAAGCACACGCACTAAACGATGAGGGTATCACATGCTACGCTCACACGGGCGCATATAGCTCTAAAACGCCAACCATAACTGGCGAGATCGAAAAAGATATCGTCTTTGTTGATCCCATAATCGGCACCAAACTAGCCATAAGCGACCACCGCTCATCAAGCGTGAGCAAAGATGAGCTAGCTCACATAGTCTCAGCTGGCAGGGTGGCTGGTATGATCAGCTCAAAGTCAGGACACACCACGCTTCACATGGGTGATGGCAAAAAGGGCTTAAATTTGATCTATGAAGTGCTAAATGAGTACGACATGCCGATCACGCTATTTCAGCCAACGCATGTAAATAGAAATGAGGAGCTTTTTAAACAAAGCTTTAAATTTATAAAAGACGGCGGCTATATCGACTTTACCTGCATGCCAAGTCTTACGCCACTTGAAGCTGTGAAGCGTGTCAAAAAAGAAAATTTACCAACAAACAAGCTCACGATAAGCTCAGACGGCTTTGGTAGCTACTCTAGCTATGATAGCGACGGAAATTTACTAAAAATTGGCATCGCTAGCGTAAAAAGCCTATATGAAGAGTTTATAAATTTTGTAAAAGATGGCTTTAGCATCGAGGAGGCGTTGCCATATTTCACAACAAACGTGGCAAGAAGTGTGGCCTTGCAAAATAAAAAAGGCGAGATAAAAGAAAATTTCGATGCAGATATTTTGCTAATCGATGATAAATTTGAGATTAAATTTGTCGTTGCAAAGGGTGAAATTTTAAAAGATGACAGTGGTTTTATAAAAAAAGGAACTTATGAATAAGTCTAACTTATTAACCGTTATTTAAGCTTTTTTTAAATAAAATTAGGTCTTTTTAATAAATTTAGTTGAAAGGAATTATTGTGCCAACCATAAATCAATTGGTCAGAAATGAACGCAAGAAAGTGACTGTTAAGTCTAAATCTCCAGCGTTAAAAGAGTGCCCTCAAAGAAGAGGAGTTTGCACTAGGGTTTATACTACAACTCCTAAAAAACCAAACTCAGCTTTGAGGAAAGTTGCCAAAGTTAGGCTTACAAGCGGTTTTGAAGTCATCAGCTATATCGGCGGTGAAGGTCACAACCTACAAGAACACAGTATCGTTTTAGTTCGCGGCGGTAGGGTTAAAGACTTACCAGGTGTTAAATATCACATCGTTCGTGGTGCACTTGATACTGCTGGTGTTGCAAAAAGAACAGTTTCTCGTTCTAAATATGGTGCAAAACGCCCTAAAGCTGGCGCTGCTGCTCCAAAAAAGTAAAAAATTAGGTTCGCAGACGTTGCTTAAATTTGCAAACGTTTGAGTAAAATTTCATAAAAATTTGAAGGAAAAATCAAAATGAGAAGAAGAAAAGCTCCTGTAAGGGAAGTTTTACCTGATCCGATTTACGGAAATAAAATAATCACTAAATTTATTAATTCTCTTATGTATGATGGCAAAAAAAGCGTCGCTACAGAGATAATGTATGGTGCTATTAAAGCTATCGAAAAGAAAAATGCTGAGGTTAAAGGCATCGACGTTTTTAACGACGCTATCGAAAATGTAAAACCTATTTTAGAAGTTAAATCACGCCGTGTTGGTGGTGCTACTTATCAAGTACCAGTTGAGGTCCGCCCAGCTCGCCAACAAGCTCTTGCTATCCGCTGGCTTATAACTTTTGCTAGAAAAAGAAGCGAAAGAACAATGGTTGATAAACTAGCAAATGAGCTTTTAGATGCGGCAAATTCAAAAGGTGCATCTTTCAAGAAGAAGGAAGATACTTACAAGATGGCAGAGGCTAATAAAGCATTTGCTCACTACCGCTGGTAAGAAAGAATTAGTATGGCAGAGAGAAAAACGCCTTTACATAAGGTAAGAAATATCGGTATTGCGGCTCACATTGATGCTGGAAAAACAACTACCAGTGAGAGAATTTTGTTCTTCACTGGTATGAGCCATAAGATAGGTGAGGTTCATGATGGTGCTGCTACTATGGACTGGATGGAGCAAGAAAAAGAGCGTGGTATTACTATTACATCGGCTGCAACTACAGCGTTTTGGAAGGGCTACCAAGTAAACCTAATCGACACTCCGGGACACGTTGACTTTACTATTGAGGTTGAGCGTTCTATGCGTGTTCTTGACGGTGCTGTCGCGGTATTTTGTTCTGTTGGTGGTGTTCAGCCACAGTCTGAAACTGTTTGGAGACAAGCAAATAAATATCACGTACCAAGAATCGTTTTTGTAAATAAAATGGACAGAATTGGCGCAAATTTCTTTAGAGTTGAAGAGCAGATCAGAGAAAGATTAAAAGCAAATCCAGTACCTATTCAAATTCCAATCGGTGCAGAGGATAACTTTAAAGGTGTGGTTGATCTTGTAAGAATGAAAGCATACGTTTGGAATGACGAGAAAAAGCCAACTGATTATGTTGAAGAAGAAATTCCAGCTGAAGTTAAAGATAAGGCCGAAGAATACCGCGCAAAACTAATCGAAGCTGTTTCTGAGACAGATGATAGTTTGATGGAGAAATTCTTTGCAGGTGAAGAGCTAACTGAAGAAGAGATCAAAAAAGGTATAAAAGCAGGCTGCTTAAGAATGACTATCACGCCTATGCTTTGTGGAACTGCGTTTAAGAACAAAGGCATCCAGCCTCTACTTGATGCTGTTGTTGATTATTTACCAGCTCCAGATGAGATCGCAGCGATAAATGGTGTTTATGAAGATGGTACTGAAGTGACTGTTGAAAGTACAGATGATGGCGAATTTGCCGCTCTTGCGTTTAAGATCATGACTGACCCATTTGTTGGACAGCTAACATTTATCCGTGTTTATAGAGGAAGCCTTGAAAGTGGTAGTTACGCTTACAACACAGTTCAAGACTGCAAAGAGAGAATCGGCCGCTTACTAAAAATGCACTCAAATAAACGTGAAGAGATTACTGAGCTTTTTGCTGGTGAAATCGGTGCTGTTGTTGGTCTAAAAAATACTCTAACTGGCGATACTCTTGCAAGCGAAAAAGATAAAGTTATCCTTGAGAGAATGGACTTCCCAGAGCCAGTTATTAGCGTTGCAGTTGAGCCAAAAACAAAAGCAGATCAAGAGAAAATGGCGATCGCTCTTCAAAAACTAGCCCAAGAAGATCCAAGCTTTAGAGTTAGCACTGATGAAGAGAGCGGACAAACTATCATTAGTGGTATGGGTGAGCTTCACCTAGAGATCATTGTTGATCGTATGCTTCGTGAATTTAAAGTTGATGCTGAAGTTGGTCAGCCACAAGTTGCTTACCGTGAAACTATCCGTAAGGCAGTTGAGCAAGAGTATAAGTATGCTAAACAATCAGGCGGTCGTGGTCAATATGGTCACGTATTCTTACGCATCGAGCCACTTCCAGCTGCTAGCGGATTTGAATTTGTTAACGACATCAAAGGTGGTGTTGTTCCAAAAGAGTACATCCCAGCTGTTGAAAAAGGTTGTAAAGAAGCGCTTCAAAGCGGTGTTCTTGCTGGATATCCAGTTGAAGATGTTAAAGTTACACTTTTTGATGGTAGTTACCACGAAGTTGACTCATCTGAAATGGCATTTAAACTTGCTGCTTCAATGGGCTTTAAAGAGGGCGCTAGAAAAGCAGGTGCGGTTATCCTTGAGCCTATGATGAAAGTTGAAGTTGAGACTCCAGAAGAGTATATGGGTGATGTTATCGGTGACCTCAATAAGCGCCGTGGCCAAGTAAATTCAATGGATGATAGAAATGGTGTAAAAATCATTGCAGCTTATTGTCCGTTAGCTCAAATGTTTGGCTACTCAACAGATCTTCGCTCAATGACTCAAGGTCGTGCGACTTACTCTATGGAATTTGATCACTACGAAGAAGTTCCTAAAAATGTAAGTGAAGAGATTATTAAAAAGAGAAATGGCTAATTAGCCAAAAATAGGGCAGAGCAATCTGCCCTTTAAATTTAGCTGCTCGGCTAAAAAATAAACCAACTTGCAAATTTGTCCTCATAGCTCAGCTGGATAGAGCGCAGAATTCCTAATTCTGAGGTCGTGAGTTCGAACCTCGCTGGGGACACCACTTCTTCTTTTTGTATCATGTAATAACAATCTTTTATAGAGCGCTTTTAATCATTTATATTTAGAATTCTTTTTTTATAAGTAGTTATGTTTGGTATGTAAATAAATTTATTTTTTTAATGAATTATCTGTATGACTTTATAATTAATAAATTTTATCAACAAAAATTTTATATATTTACTAATCCATGCTAACATTTCAAAAATTTATTTAAGGAGAGTAGATGAAAAAAATTTTACTTTTAGGAGCCGTTTGTTGTATGTTGTCAGCTGATGTCAAAACTGTTAATATAAGCCCAGATGAGATCAAAAAATATGATCAGATTGTCGACATTAGAACACCATCTGAGTGGCAAGAGACTGGCATCATAGCTGGTGCGAAGACCATTACTTTTGATCCAAGCGACAAGAGTGCATTTTTAGATGAGCTTTCAAAGGCGGTTGATATCAAAAAGCCTATCGCACTTGTTTGTAGAAGTGGCAGAAGAAGCACGGCAGCAGCTGCAGCGATAGATAATTCAGATCTTAAGATTATAAATTTAGATGGTGGCATGAGTAGTTTAATCGAGCAAGGCTACAAAACTACACCTTATAAAAAATAGACAAATCTCCAAATTCTACATTTGACTACAAGATAAATTTATTTTGTAGTCAAAATTTATACTAAATAATAAATTTTATTATTTGATTAACCAGTGATTAACTCTAACTACATATAATTTCATCACATTTAAACAATAAAAAGGAGACAAAATGTCAAAAGTTATTTTACAGTTAAACACAATTCAGGCTGATGCAAATGCACTTTACATTAAATTTCACGATCTTCACTGGAATGTAAAAGGTATTCAATTTTTTAGCGTCCATGAATACACAGAAAAAGCTTATGAAGATATGAGTGAGATATTTGATGCGGTTGCAGAAAGAGCTCTTATGCTTGGTGGCAGACCTATCGTCAAGGCTGAGGAGTTAGCAAAAGTCGCTCACATAAAACACGAGCCAAAAGAGAGCTACACTCCAACTGAAGTTTTGGATATTGTTTTGGCTGACTACAAGCACCTTTTGGGCGAGTTTAAAAAGCTTGATGAGCTTGCAGAGGGCGACACAACAACTCAGATGTACGCACAAGATCAAATAGCTAAATTTGAAAAAGCTATCTGGATGCTAAACGCAACACTTGGTAAATAATCACAGCGGGAGCTCTCCCGCTTTACTCTAAATAAATTCTACTTTTTGGCGATATAGTTTTTATAAACTTAGAGGAGCCAAATATGCAAATCAGTCAAATCGTAAGTTCATACAACACTTCAAGCGTAAAAGAAAATGTAAAATCAGAAATTTCACTTCACAAAGATGAAAAAGAGGTTTCGAACAAGCAGCCTGATGTTTCAAATTTAAACGCGAAAGAGATCTCAAATAGCTATTTTTTGCAGTATCAAAAAGAGATCACTCAAAATGCTAGTTCAAATTTACTAGCACAAGGTGGTCTAAGCTTTAACGTGCCTGAAAATTTATCAGACATTTTATCTGGTCTTGATCTAGCAGGCATCGGCTACAATGGCAAAGCTCTGGGAGAGCTAAGTAGTGATGAGGCGAGTGAGCTAGTTAGTGAAAATGGCTTTTTTGGTATCGCAAATACAGCCGAGAGGATAGCTGGATTTGTGCTAAATGGTGCAGGTGATGACGTAGAGAAGCTAAAAGCTGGTAGAGAGGGCGTGGCAAAAGGCTTTGAAGATGCAAAGAAAATTTGGGGCGGAGAGCTACCTGAAATTTCACAAAAAACTATCGAAAAGACACTTGAGACGCTTGATAAAAAGATCGCCGAGCTTGGCGGTAACGTCTTAAACGTCTCAGCTTAAATTTCTTGGGTTTCTCCCAAGAAATTTATATATATTAATGTAAGCACAAAACTCAAATTTTAAAACTCGCAAATTTTATTTAATCTTAAAAGCTATACTTTTCTCTTTACATTAAGGAGAAAAGATGAAAGCTAAAATTTTACTTCCTTTGGCAGTGGCTTCTATATTTTTGGGTTGTTCATTTTTTGATGACAATCCACCAGTCCGCAAGCAACCAAGGCAAGCTACTAAAACTACACCTGCAAAAAGCTCCATCAAAGGCTTTATAAAAGATGTCAGCTATAAAGATTCGAAATATTGCTACGAGATAGTAGCCAGTGATGTGAAAAATTACAAACTAAACAAAGCAAATTTTTGTGCAAACAGATATTATTACGATAAGGGCGATCTTGTCTATGCGACCTTTTATGCAGATAAGCTCATAGACATGCTTCTTATAAAAGAGGGTGGCTCCAGAGGTGCATATAATGGCATAAGAAAACCGCAAAATGAAGTAGTCGTTAAAAGAAAAAACATAAAAACAAATATCGAAGTACCAAAAGAGGAGAAAATTTCTTTTTAGATTACCGTTGATTTACTGCTAGCGTATATAATTTCATCAGCAATCAAAACTAGAACTCCTTTTAAGGGGCAAAGCAACAGCCCCTTTTTCTTTTTATCCCCTTTTGAAAGTTTCACTTGTAAAAGTTAAAATTATCAAAATATATCTCTTTTTGGTCAAAATCGGTAAACGATCAGTAACAAAAATGCAAAATTTTATGATTTTTTAAGCTTCGTCTTAAAATTTATTGATTATAATCGTCGACACAAAAACCTTAAAAGGAGAAAAAATGAAACTAACAAAAATTAGTTTAGCCGCTTTGGTTGCTTTAGGCGCATTCTCAAGTGTGGCAAGTGCTACTCCACTTGAAGAAGCTATAAAAAATGTTGATCTTTCTGGTATGGCAAGATATAGATATACTCATGTACATGATTATGACAAAAAACAAAAAAATGTTTCAAAATCAAATGATGCTGGTCATAACTTTAAAATGATTACTAATTTTAAAGCAGCTATCGATGATAACTTCTTTGGCGTTATCGGTTTAAGATACAACGCTACTGATGGCTCAGGCGATAATGCAGGCACTGGTACAGACAAAACAGATACAACCACAGGATTTGGTGTTCACCAATTCTATCTTGGTTATAAGATCGGTGGTACTACTATAACAGCTGGTAAACAAGAGATCGGTTCATACTTTACTGATGATGCTATCGGTACTGGCGTAAGAGTAGTAAATCAAGATATTGAAGGTCTTACTCTAACAGCTTTAGCTTTTGATGCTCTTGAAGGTGATGACACTGAGAGTGATGGTAAGTTATATGAAAAAACCAATCTTTTAAAAGATTATGATGTTGGTAACCTATATGCAGCTGGCATTGCTGGTTCATTTAATCCAGTTAGCTTCCAACTATGGTATGGCACATTAACTAACCTAGCTGACGTACTTGCAGCTGATGTTTCAGCTAAATTTGACATCACTGATGACTTTGGTCTAGGCGCAAGACTTAACTATGCAAATAGCATAGCTGATAAAGAAGCTAAAAATAATCCTAAATTAGGTTACACTGATGGTAACTTCTATGCTGGTGAACTTTCAACTTCACTATTTGGTCTTGATTTGGCTGCTGGTTATATCGGTTGGAAAGCTCAAGATAAGGGCGTATCAGCATTTACATTTGAAGATCAAGGTGGTCTAATAACTGCTGGTGAAGATGTATTTGACTGGACATACGCAGAGGGTAAAGGTAACTTCTTCTACGCAACAAGTGCATATACATTTGATAAATTTACAGTTGGTTTAGACTATGTAAAAGGTAACATTAAAACAGCTGTAGCAAATAATAAAGATGTAAAAGACAAAGTTGAAGAATTTGTTCCAAGATTTGCTTACCAATACAACAAAAAGCTAACATTTAGCTCATTCTATTCTTTCCAAACTCACAAAAAACCTAATGATGTGAAGGAAAAAGAAGATAAATTTAGATTTGAAGCTAAATACTCATTCTAATTCATAGCTCGTTAATCAACTTATGATATAATCCCGGGTCGGAGCAATCTGATCTGGGATTTTTAAATTTAGAGCAAAATTTCAAGGAAACTTATGAAAAATATCAAAATTTCTTTTTTGGCGTGTTTTTTGGTGGCAAATGCCTTTGCAGCTTCGCAGGTTTATTATATAGAGGCTCGTGGTGAGTTTGGAAAAGAGCTTGCCGAAATGGCAAAAAAGCAGGCTAATGACAGAAATGAAAAAGTAAATGTCTATGTCGATGAAGATCCAAGACGCTATAAAGATAATAGAATTTTAAAATTTGGCGTTGATAGAAAAGGTAGATATAGCGTATCTTTAGGAAAAGAGCTTTATGAGAAACAATGTGCTAGCTGCCATGGCGAAAGCGCAGATAAAAGACCATTTGGCTCAACACCACTTAAAAACATGGATGCTAAAGATATAGAAGATAGCATCATCTCTTATAGAAGTGACTCAAGCTTTGGTGGTAGCGGTAAAAACGTGATGCAAAACCAAGCTAAGATCGTCTCAAACAATGATCTAGGTGCAATACTAGCTTATCTAAAAGGTAAAGATGCACTTGCAGATCAAGATACAAACGAAAATAAACCAGTTTCAACCGAAACAAAGCAAGGCAGTTATTTAAGATAAATTTCACTTCGGTAGCTTTGCCACAATATAAATAAAAGGAAGCAGATGTTAAATCCAAAAACATTATTTTTAAGTATGGGCTCAGCTATCGTTTTGATGATAATCTTTGCCGTAGCTAGTGGAGCCGCCACAATAATAGAGAGCAAAACCAGCACTGAAGCAGCTTGGTACTATGTTTATGGTGCTAGCTGGTTCGCACTCCTACAACTACTTCTTGGTATAAATTTAGCTTTCAACATCTTTAGATACAACCTAATTGATCCTAAAAAACTTCCATCACTCATCTTTCACTTAGGTTTTATCGTCATCTTAATCGGTGCTGGCATCACAAGATATCTTGGTTTTGAAGCTGATATGCATATACGTGAAAACACGGCTTCAAATGTTGTTAGCACGAAGGTTTCATATCTAAATTTAACAGCGCTTAACGACAAAGGCGAAGAGATCAGCTCAGCCTTACCTTTGGGACTTGCTGATGTAAAGAATGGCTTTGATCTAAAACTAAAAACAGCAGATGGTGAGGCTAGCTTAAAATTTAAAGAATTTGTGCCAAATGCAAGTTATAAATTTGTAAATGATGATAGCGGAAAGCCTGTCGTTGAGTTTGTAGTCTCAAACGAGAGCGAAAGCGAAGAGATATTTTTGCTTGAAGAAGAAGAGGCAAGGGTTGGAGATATCAGCTTTATCTTTAATGCCAAGCCAGATGAAAATAAAAAATATGTTCTTTTTAGACTAAATGATGGAAATTTCACAGTTACTTCAAATGCTGATCTTTCAAAATTTACTATGGCGGATAGCTCAAAAACTGAGCTAAAAGCTGGCAGCGTGAATGAATTTGGCACAGGTAGCTTATATACTATCTCAAATATAAATTTTGCCCCAAGACTAGTCTCAGCGCACGCTTCAAGAAAGCTAGTTAGCTCAAAGGATAGCGAGTTTAATGCGTTGATAGCTGAGCTAAACTACAAAGGTGAGAGTAAAGAGATGCATGTATTTTACAACCTAATGGAACCTTCACGTATCGCCGTGGCTGGACAGAAATTCAACGCTTCATGGGGAGCTCAGCAGATAAAACTCCCATTTAGCCTCTACCTAAAGGACTTTGAGCTAAAAAGATATCCTGGCTCAAATTCTCCTATGAGCTACTCAAGTGAGGTTGTAGTAAAAGACGGCACGAATGATCCGGGGTTTGATTATAGAATTTATATGAACCACGTGCTTGATTATGATGGATATAGATTTTTCCAAAGCTCATACGACACCGACGAGAAAGGCACGATCCTCTCTGTTAATAAAGACCCAGGCAAGATCCCGACATATATCGGCTACTTTTTGCTAGGACTTGGCTTCTTGCTAAATGTCATAAATCCTAACAGCCGCTTTAGAAAGCTAGCCAAACTAATAGATAATGAATCAACAAAAAGCGGTAAAAAAGTAGCTACTCTCATAGTGGTCTTGCTTTTAGGCTTAAATTTTAGCTCGCTAAAGGCTGAGGACTTCTTACCGCACATCAGCAAAGAGCATGCAGACAAGCTTGCTAGGCTTATAGTGCAAAGTCCAGATGGCAGGATGAAGCCATTTGATACGCTTAGTAAAGAGGTTTTAAATAAAATCCACAGAGGCGAGAGCATAGGTAGCCTAAATTCAAACCAAGCGATGCTTTCTATAATGGTAACGCCTGATTTTTGGCGAAATGAGAAGATCATCGCACTTGGTCAAAGCAAGGAGCTAAAAAAAGAGCTAGGCGTCGATGAAAATGCAAGATACGCAAGCTTTGATGAATTTTTTAAAGCGACAAAAGATGGCGGAAGCGAGTATAAACTAACAAAATTTGCCGAGATAGCAAACCGCAAACACCCAGGCTCACGCAATACTTTTGACAAAGATGTGATAAAGATCGACGAGAGACTAAATGTATTTTATATGATATTTATCGGTGAAATTTTCAAAATTTTCCCAAAACAAGATGATCCGTCAAATTCTTGGTATTCGCCAGCTAGTGCGATGATGTACTTCTCGCCAAAAGAGGCTGAGCTAGTAGTTGGTATGATGAGAGAGTACTTCTCAGCTGTTGATGCAGCCTCAAAGGATAATGACTGGAGTAAGGCGGATGCGGTGCTTGAGAAAATTTCAGCCTATCAGCACAAATACGGCTCTGCCGTCATGCCAAGTGAGAAAAAAATAGACATAGAAATTCTATTTAATAAATTTCAAGTATTTGACCGCTTGACGCCGATATATCTTTTGGCTGGACTTGCTCTTTTACTATTTGTTTTTGTCAAGATGTTAGCGCCAAAAGTGCAGATAAATGGCATAGTTAAAGCTGTATATATTATAAATTTACTAGCTTTTCTTGCGCACACAGCTGGACTTGGTCTTCGCTGGTACATCGCTGAACACGCCCCTTGGAGTAACGCCTACGAGTCGATGGTATATATCGCTTGGGCGCTTGGTCTATCTGGCATCATCTTTGCAAAACGTAGTCCGATCGCACTTGCGCTTACATCTATATTGGCTGGCGTTACGCTATTTGTTGCACACCTTAGCTGGATGGATCCGCAGATCACGACGCTTGTGCCTGTGCTTCAGAGCTACTGGCTAACTATCCACGTCTCTATCATAACTGCAAGTTATGGATTTTTGGGTCTTTGCTCGCTGCTTGGTGGATTTACTTTGCTACTTATCATCTTGCAAAATAATAAAAAGCCAAATGCTGAGATCGCGCGTAATATCACTGAAGCAACGCGTATAAATGAGATGGCGATGATACTAGGTCTTAGCTTGCTCACGCTTGGAAACTTTTTGGGTGGCGTCTGGGCGAACGAGAGCTGGGGCAGATACTGGGGCTGGGATAGCAAGGAGACTTGGGCGCTAGTTTCGATCCTTGTCTATGCGGCAGTGCTTCACATGAGATTTATACCAAAGCTTAATAATCAATACGCATTTGCTGTTGCATCATTTTTTGCCTATTGGTCGATCATAATGACCTATTTTGGGGTAAATTTCTATCTAGCTGGCATGCACTCATACGCAGCTGGAGATCCGCTTCCAGTGCCTGATTTTGTCTGGATAAGCATCGTCGTGATGATAGCGATGAGCGTTCTTGCATTTACGAAACGCTCTCTTTGCACAAGGCTATAGATGCTTCTTAAAGGCTTGATAGTCTTTTTTGTCTTTTTGCTTATAGTGGCCATTTGCGCGCTAATCTATCTTTTGCTAAAAAACAAAGATCATCAAGTCTTAACAAGAGGGCTAGAGCCTGATAGTGAAGAAGAGATCACGATCGAAAAGCTTGAAGAGCTTGCTAGCGATAAAACTCTAAGCAAAAACGAGCTTTTCGAGCTTATACAAATTTTTGGAGAGAAATTTATAATACCAGCGAAAAAAAATCAGGTCGCTCCAAAAGAAGCTAGCAACTACATAAATTTTATAATCCTCATCTGCTCTCACCAAAATGCCGATGCAAAGCTTATTAGCTTTTTAGACAAAGAGGCTAAAAAGAAAAATCCAAGCTATGTTGCAGAGATCGAAGATAGCGAGAGGATAGGCATAGAAAACCGCAAAAATCGTAGGTAAAATTAGCTCTATTTTTATAAGAGTACAAAATATTGTTAGCAAAAATCAAATTTACAAAGTAAAATAGGAGTGTAATTTGGACATCAATGATCTCTATACTGGTTTGGTCTTTGCGCCGATAGTGCTAGCTATTTTGTTGATGATCTTTGCTGGCAGGCGAAATATAAAAGTCTATGTGAGTAAATTTGATCTAGTTGGACTGCATCTCATTTTTCCGCTCGTGATATTTCCCACCTTTGTGGCTATCTTTTGTGAGGTATGCGAGTATTTTGACGTTTCAAACGATGATGGGCTATCTTATATATTTTACGCCATACTTTTTATAATGGCACTTTACGCCGCCTTTGGTTTTTACGTTTGCATTAAATACAATCACGGCTTTTTAAACTGCTTTTGGGCGCTTCTTTTAAGATTTAACTTCATGACCCCGCTTGTTTATTTGCTATTTTTAGGTGGCAAAGGACGTGACAAAAATGGCAATGAAATAACCCCTGAAAATGCAAAAAATTTAAGCCTTTTTGGAGAGCTAAAATTTTCACTTTATAATATGATCGTCTTTAGAAAAATTCACTGCAAAGATAAATTTGCATGTAGGGATGAGAAAAATTTTAGCGACAAAGTTCTAGTCTCAAAAGAATAGTGGGATGAGTTTTTAAAATGGAAAAAGAGCAGGGAGAGTTAAATTTAAAAAAGAGCCAGCAAGATCGCTAGCTCAAATTTATGGTAAAACTACGCCAAATTTCATAGCTATGCCATATATCATCGCGCTAATAATGCCAG
>CAUSWS010000002.1:0-23178 GCA_963535265.1 uncultured Campylobacter sp.
ATGAGACCGCCCAGATGATCGAGTGGATCTCATTTGCAAGCTTTAGGCTCTCTTTACTTAAAATTTTTGGTAGCACGCTCATTTCTACTTGAAAATACATCCCGCCAACGCCGTTTCTAACAAAAATGATAAGCAAAAGTAGCCATAAAAAATCAAGTGAGTTTATAAAAAGCAGCATAAAAACGCTTATGGTTTCAACCGCCATCATGATAACAAGCATCGGTTTTGGGCTAAATTTATCAACCAAAATGCCGCTAAATGGAGCTATGACAACGCCCGGGATAAATGCCATCGCTGCACTTAGCGTGAGTGCCCAAACTGGGGCGTCAAGCGTGATAAGTAGCGTGAAAATGCCAGTGTGCGAGAACCACACACCAAAGTAGCACATGAGCTGGACTGTGCTTAAAAGGCGGAAATTTCTCTCATCCTTTAAAAGCTTAAGATACTCTTTCAAACTACTGGTTCCACATCAGAGTTATCTGCTCTATTTGCGCCTCGTCTGGTATCTGGCTTAAGTTTGTTATCTCTTGTGCGAGCGGATTTTTAAGCTTTATGAGCATGTCGTGGCTGTCTATTTTTAGATAGATATTGTTTGCGTCGCTTTGAAATTTAGAGATGACAAGTGCGTTTTTTATATCTTTGAAATTTGACTTTAGGCTGATGTTTTCTGGAGTTTTAAACTCATTTGAGTAAATTTCGATGCTTGTAATGATGCCATTTAGCAAGGTGTATTCAAAAATTCTCTCGTTTTTACTCGTGACAATGTAGCTATTTTCTTTTTTGATATTGTCTCTTTTTATGTTTTTTGCGCCATAAAATTTCATCACATCAGCATTTGCTGACTCATTTGTAAGTTTCGCAAAAAAGCCCTTGCCAAAGAGGCTGGATCTGCCTTTTTCTCTTTTGTAGTGTCCGCTTATGTGAGCGTTTTTGCAAATTTTATCGTTTGCAATTACGAAGATGTCGTTAGCGGTTTTATGCACGCTTAAAGCCACGCCTTTTTCATCCAAAAGGTAAAAAATGCCCTTGTCATAAAGCAGCTCTGAGTTAAATTTGCAAAGCGGTGAGCCATCTTTTAGCGATGAGTAAAAGCTTATCTTTGCGCCGTTTTTGCTAGGCACAAGCACAAGCTCTAAAAAGCCATTTTTGTCTTTAAATTTAGAAAATCTAGCAAAAAAACTATCTTTATAAGCCTTATTTACTGGCTCGTAGTTATAAATTTGAGCTAGCACACCAACTCGCTTATTTTTCTTATCATCAAGCTGAAGAAGTGAGTTTTTGTTTGGCACAAAGTAGCTTAGTGCGCCACTTTCATCTTTTAGCACGATAGCGCTCTCATCGACATCAAATGTGCCACCTTTTTCTACCAAAGTAGCAGCCTTATCCATCGTAAGCATAGTTTTTGTGTAGGTTTTGTCTTTATTTAGAGTTAAGATAGTCTTTATGCCCTCGCAGTTTGAGCATGGCAAAGTCGTGTAGTAGCTTGTGTAGATAGAATTTGAAAGTATTAGTTTTTCTGTTTTTTTGGGTTTTTCATCTCTAAGAAGTGGTTTTTCTTCTTTTGATTTTTGTGTTTGCTCTTGGTTTTGTGGCTTTAAATTTTCGTTTTTTGCGCAGCCAATGATAAAAAATGAGATAAGTATGGCAAAAAGATATTTCATTTGCAACTCCTTAAAAATTGCAAAATTATATCATTTTGCCTTTAAAATTTATTTTACGCGTTTGAAGATGTATTTGTCTTTTAGCTCGCCAGTGACCTCTTTTTGATCCATGTCAAGCATCTTTAGGCTCTCTCCCTCGATCTTATAAAAGCTCTTCTCTTTATACTCATCAACTGTTGTGATAACGCCGTTTTTGACTGAGTATTTTCCCTTGCTAACGGCTTTGTAGTTGTCTTTTGACTTGTAGTTCATCTCACTTTCAAATGTGCCGTCTTTTTTAAGCGTAAGGGTTGAGTCTATACCCATGCAGCTAGCGCATGGCAAGAAAGCCTTGTAAGTGCCCTCGACGCTGCTTACTGGAGCCATGCAGCTACCTTTTACTTCACATTTGCCTTGTGGGACGCTTGCGCTTTGGTTTGACGTAGCGCAACCTGCTAAAAGTAGAGCCGCACTTAGTGCAAAGATAAAATTTTTCATGCTGATCCTTTTTGAAAATAAAATTTAAAATGTATTATAATACTTAAGAAAATAACAAATTATAAATTAAAGGAGAGAAGATGCAAGTTGAGACATTTGGCGTTTTAGTCGTTGTTTTGGTTATTTTTGCATTTTTGTTTTTAAAAGCTGGCATTAAGATCGTTTCGCAAGCAGATAATTTGCTTATAGAGCGACTTGGTAAATTTCACAAGGTGCTTGACGGGGGATTTCATATCATCATCCCATTTGTCGATCAGATAAGAGCGATCATCACCGTAAAAGAGCAGCTTGTTGATATCACAAAACAGCAAGTCATCACAAAAGATAACGTAAATATAAGCGTTGATGGCATCGTTTTTTTAAAGGTATTTGACGCAAAAATGGCGGTTTATAATGTCGATAACTACAAGCGCGCCATTGCAAATTTAGCCATGACAACGCTTCGTGGCGAGATAGGCGCGATGAATCTTGACGATACGCTAAGCTCTCGTGACCGCCTAAATGCCGCACTTCAAGTGGCTCTTGGCGACGCAGCTGGCAACTGGGGCGTAAAGATCATGCGTGTGGAAATTTCTGAAATTTCTGTCCCACTTGGCATCGAAGAGGCGATGAATATGCAGATGAAAGCTGAGCGTGAAAAGCGCGCGATAGAGCTAAAAGCCTTGGCTGAAAAAGAGGCACTTATCCGCAATGCAGAGGCGCTAAAACAAGAAAAAGTGCTTCAAGCAGAGGCGATCGAGCGTATGGCTGATGCGAAAAAATACGAGCAAATCGCCATCGCAACGGCTCAAAAAGAGGCTATGGATATGATAAATGACAGCATGAGCAAAAACGCAAATGCGGCTGAATTTTTGCTTGCGCGCGACAGGGTCGGGGCATTTAGCGAGCTAGCTAAAAATAGCTCAAAAGATAAAATTTTAGTCCCTTATGAGGCGGCTGAACTCATCGGCTCGCTTAGTGTTTTAAAAAATTTCTTAGCTAAGGATAAGGCGTGATAAGTCCTTTTATAATGATAGCCATAGGCGCGCTCTTGTGCGTGGCTGAGCTTATGCTATTTTCATTTTATCTGCTCTTTTTTGGCGTCGCTTTTATCATCGTTGGGGCGATAAATTTTGGCTTTAATTTTGAGTGGAGCTTTCAAATTTTAGCTGTCCTAGTGCTTGCATTTATTTTGCTTGTGCTTTTAAAAGCGCCGTTAAAGAGTAAATTTATGGCTAAAAAAGAGAGCTTTAACGAAGAGTTTTTAGATGAGCCTGGAGTTGGTGAGATCAGAGAAAATATGGTCTATTTTAAAGGCACTCTTTGGAAGTATGACGGAGCGCTAAAAAATGGCGAAAAAGTGCAAGTTTTAGGCACTAAAGGCGACAAAGTTATATTAAAATAAAGTGCCACTTGGCACTTTATCTATTTTGCGTGGGCTGGGCAGCCTGCTGGCATTTGCCCATGCATCGCCCCTTGCATGCCGTGATGAGGGCAGCTTGGCATATTTTCTTGCATCATTTTTTGATGATGAGCACATCCGCAACTTGCGCCTTGCGGCTCAGCTGGCTTTGGCTCGTTTTTAGCACAACCAACTAAAAATAATCCGCAGATAACGGCAAATATCACCTTTTTCATAACTCTCTCCTTTAAAGAATTTCTCACATTTTAGCCTTTAAAAATTAATTTTTCATAACGCCTGATTTATCATATTTAAAAGCATTTTTGGCTAAACTCTCGCCCAAAAATAAGCAAAATAAAAGGTTAAATTTGAAAAGACTTAGTGTAAATGAAGCCATCGATCTTATAGAAAATGCACCACTTTACGAGCTTGGCGAGATGGCGCTAGCTAGAAAAAAAGAGCTTCATCCAGAGGGCATAACAACCTTCATCGTAGATCGCAACATCAACTATACAAACGTCTGCTGGGTGGATTGTAAATTCTGCGCATTTTACCGCCACGCAAAAGAGGAAGACGCTTATGTGCTAAGTTTTGAGGAGATCGGCAAGAAGATCGAGGAGCTAATCGCCATTGGCGGCACGCAAATTTTATTTCAAGGTGGCGTTCATCCAAAGCTAAAGATCGAGTGGTACGAGGAGCTTGTAAGCTACATCAGCAAGCACTATCCAAGCATCACGATACATGGTTTTTCGGCAGTTGAGATCGACTACATCGCAAGAGTATCAAAAATTTCTACAAAAGAGGTCTTAAGGCGTCTAAACGAAAAGGGCTTATACTCGATGCCAGGGGCTGGAGCGGAGATATTAAGCGACAGAGTGCGTGACATCATCGCCCCTAAAAAATGTGACACCGCAGACTGGCTTCGCATACACAAAGAGGCGCACGAGCTTGGCATGAAGACGACTGCTACGATGATGTTTGGCACGGTTGAGAGCACTCGCGAGATCGTCGAGCACTGGGAGCACATCAGAAATTTACAAGATGAAACGGCTGGATTTAGGGCATTTATACTTTGGAGCTTTCAAGGGCTAAATACAAAGCTCATGCAAGAATTCCCAGAGATCAAAAAGCAAAGCTCAAACGTCTATCTAAGGCTTCTTGCGGTCTCAAGGCTCTTTTTGGATAACTTTAAAAATATCCAAAGCAGCTGGGTCACGCAGGGCAGCTACGTAGGCCAGCTAGCGCTTCTTTTTGGCGCAAATGACCTTGGTAGCACGATGATGGAAGAAAACGTCGTAAAGGCCGCAGGGGCTAGCTTTAGGATGAATCAAGAGCAGATGATCGAGCTTATAAAAGATGTTGGAGAAATTCCAGCTAAGCGCAACACAAACTACGATATTTTGGAGAAATTTTAGATGAAAATTTTAGATATCAATGTAAAAAATGTAAAAATTCCAGTCGTTTTTGAAAGCTCAAAAGCGATGCCAGTAGTGAGCCTAAAACTAGTTTTCAAAGCAGCTGGTAGCTCACAAAACGGCAAGCTTGCAGGCCTAGCTAGACTAAGTGCAAATTTACTAAACGAGGGCGATATGAAGCTAGGCTCGGCTAAATTTGCCAAAGAGCTTGAAGTGCGGGCAATTAGCCTAAATGCAAGCTGCGACTTTGAGACATTTTGCATAGACCTAAACTGCCTAAAAGAGCACTTTGCCTTTGCGTGTGGCAAGCTAAAAGAGCTCCTACTTGCTCCAAATTTAACTGATGAGATCCTAAATAGGTGCAAAACCGTCACACTTGGCGAGATCGCAGCAAATGAAAACGACTTTGACTACGTGGCAAGGCAAGGACTTTTTGAGCTTTTATACCCAAAAAGCGTGTTAGCTCTGCCAAGCATCGGCACGAAAAAGAGCATTAAGGCTATAACGCTTGAAGATGTGAGCAAATTTTTAAACGAGCATTTAGACCTTTCAAATTTGCTCTGCGTGCTTGGTGGCGACATCGACGAGAAGCAGACAAAGGAAGTGGCTAAGGTTTTGGAAATACTAAAACCTGGCAAGGTGCGAAAGCTAGAGCGCTTTAGCCCAAGCAACAAGTGTGAAACCAGCGAGATCATCAGGCAAAGCGAGCAGGCATACATCTACTTTGGCGCGCCGTTTAATGTAAAACCTGAAGAGAAATACAAGGCCGCAGTGGCGACATTTATTTTAGGCGAGGGTGGCTTTGGCTCGAGGCTCATGGAGGAGATCCGCGTGAAAAGAGGGCTTGCATACAGCGCCTACGCTAGAAATTTGCTAAATCTCTCTTACAGCCAGCTTTACGGCTACATGCAGACAAAAAATGAGAAAAAAGACGAGGCGATCGCTGTTATAAAAGATGAAATTTTAAAATTTAGCAAAAAAGGCGTTAGCAAAGCTGAGCTTGAGCAGGCGAAGAAATTTTTACTTAGTTCGTTGCCACTTAGGCTTGAGACGCTGTTTAAGCGCCTTGATATCGCGCAAGGCGAGTTTTATGAACATGGCGAGCTTGGGGCATTTTTAAAGGACTTGGATAAAATTTCAGCCCTTTCGCTAAATGAGCTAAATAGCTTCATAAAAGCCCACGCAGAGATAAACGAGCTAAGTTTTTGCGTTTTAAAAAATGAAATTTGAAGCAAGCGACAGAGCAAAACTTCTAAAAATAGGCGTTCTTAGCCTGCTTGACCTTGCTCTTGTGCTGCCAAAGGGCTTTGAGGATACGACGATCGCTAAGAGTCCAAGAGAAGGGCAGGTCTGCATAAATGTAAAGATCACCTCGCTCGCCTCGCGCCCTGGCATGCTAACAGCACTTGCCTTTTGCGAGCAGTGGCAAAGTAGCATAAAGATAGTCATTTTTAACGCAAAGTCTTGGCACTACGGCGCTTTTAAGGTTGGCAAAGAGATGGCGATATATGGGCTTTGCTCCTACGCCTTTGGCTCGTGGCAGATCGTAAATCCAAAAATCACCACAAAAATAGGCCAGATCGTGCCTAAATTTAAGACCGAGCTAAAAGATGAAGAAGTCAAAAAACTTGTTTTAAAATATATAAATTTAGAAAATTTACTAGCCGAGGGCTTAAATGAAAAAGAGGCTAAATTTCTAGCTGATCTGCAAAGGCTTGATGAGCAAAGCGTGCAAATTTTATACCGCCTAAAAAATGATAATGATGGCTTAGAAATCTTAAAATTTGTAGAAATTTTTAACTACATAAAAAAGCTAAGTGCGAAAAAAACCTACTTTAAAAGCCCAAAAATCAAGCTTTTTGATATAAGCTCTTGGCTTAAAAGCTTGCCATTTGCGCCGACAAATGACCAGATAAATGCCATAAATGATATCAGAGACGACCTTGCAGCCACGCAGGCAAAAAGGCGCGTCATAATGGGTGATGTGGGAAGTGGCAAGACGCTAGTTATCCTGGCAGCTGCTCTTAGCGTCTATCCGCAAAGTGCCATTTTGATGGCGCCAACAAGCATCTTAAGCGAGCAAATTTATAACGAAGCAAAGAGACTGCTGCCGCCATTTATGAATGTGATGCTCGTGCGAAGTGGGGAGAAAAAGATGGACTTTAGCGGTGTAAATTTGATCGTTGGCACGCATGCGCTGCTCTTTCATGAGCTACCAAATTCGCCCCTTGTCATGGTCGATGAGCAGCACCGCTTTGGCTCAAATCAGCGCAAAAAGATAGAGGAGCTTGCCTCAAACGAGGACGAACGAGCAAATTTCGTACAGTTTTCAGCTACGCCCATACCAAGGACGCTTAGCCTCATTCAGTCTGAGATCGTAAATTTTAGCTTTTTAAAGCAGATGCCGTTTAAGAAAAATATAATGAGCCAAATTTTAGGCGCTAGTGAGTTTGGCTATCTGCTCGCTCACATCAAAAAGCAGCTAGAAAACGGCTTTCAAGTAGCTATCATCTACCCGCTTGTTGAGAGTAGCGAGAGCTCAAACTACCAAAGCCTAAGCGAGGCGCAGGGCTTTTGGCTAAAGAATTTTAAAAATGTCTTTGTCACGCACGGCAAGGATAAGAAAAAAGAGGAAATTTTAAGGAGGTTTAGAGAAGAGGGCGAAATTTTACTCTCAACCACCGTTGTTGAGGTCGGCATCTCTTTGCCAAGGCTAAATACGATAGTGATCGTGGGCGCTGAGAGACTGGGGCTTGCCACGCTTCATCAGCTGCGAGGCAGGGTGGGACGAAACGGCGGCGATGGATACTGCTTTTTATTTACCAAGATAAAAGAGGCGCCTGCTAGGCTAAAGGAATTTTGCGCGACAAATGACGGCTTTAAGGTGGCCGAGCTTGATCTGAAAAACCGCCAAAGCGGCGATATACTAAATGGCTTTTTTCAGCACGGAGCGACCTTTAACTTCTACGACTACGAGGATGATATCACGCAGGCTGCAAAGGCTAGGGTGGCTGAATTTAAAAATAACGCTCAAATTTGATCTTGTGATTTGCACTAAATTTAAGGTGATAATTGCTTTTGAAATTTAAGGCAGCTCATGGCTAGCTTTAAATTTGATAGTAAAGGACAACGCTTTTACTCTTGCGTAGTCTATCTTAGCCACGCCACGACTGATCGTTACTTTTATTTTTTTGAATTCTATTGCCAACAAGCCTGTCTAGTTTCTTAGCAATAGTCTAATATCTAAAATTTATATAAATTTGTCTTGCTTAATAAGAGCCAACTTATTGCAATCTCTTTTTTAAATTTACATTTTTGGCATGCCAAAATTTGATATGGCGAGATAAATTTGCTCTTTGGCTTTTTATCGTTCACTCCAAACTCCCATTTTCTCTCTTTTAAACCTTGCTATCATATCCTCATTTCCGCTTCGCTCGCTAATCCAAACCCACTCTTTGACATTTTTAGTTATCCACTCATTTTTAATGGCGTGTTTATAAACAAATAGACCCAAATTTGCCAAGTCATTTTCATCGCCTTTTGCGTGAAAAGTATTTTTGTCAATCCTAATCAGATTACATTGCTCGGCTAGTCTGTCCAAATACTCGTAAATTACATCTAGCTTATACTTTTTCTCTCTTAAAACCTTTTCTTCATCGATCACGATCTTAGTGCCTAGTAGCGGGTAAGCCATTGTTATCCTTTCAAATTTATTTTGCATTTTAGCATTTATGGTTAGTAAATTTAAGTAGAAATTTTTAGATAAAACGACTATCTGCCCTTAAAAATTAAGAGCAGATAAATTTATAGTGGATAAGTGAGGCAGCAGTTTCTTTTTACTTCGTCGATGTAGCTCACGTTTAAATTTAGTCCGTAAAGCTTGCTTAAATTTTCGCTTCTAATGATCTCATCAACCGTGCCAAATCCAACCTCGCCATCACCCTTAACAAGTGCCACATATCCGCCAAGAAGCACGGCAAAGTCAGGGTTGTGAGTGGTTAGCACGACTGAGTAGCCAAGCTCTTTTAGCCACTTGACGGTGCGTAGGAATTTATACTGGTTGCCAAAATCAAGCGCGCTCGTTGGCTCGTCAAATATGATCATCTTTGGCTGCGCAGCCATCGCACGAGCGATCATACACATCTGCTTTTGACCGCCACTCATCTGCGTGATAAAGCGATCTTCAAGATACTCGATCTCAAGCTTTTTGGTGTAAATTCTAGCGATCTCCTCATCCTCTTTGCTAGGTCTTGCAAAGATACCAAGGTGCGCCGCGCGACCCATAGTGATAAACTCAAGTCCGGTGTAGTCATACTCAGTAACCTCGCTTTGAGCCACGTATGCCATGATCTTAGCGCGCTCTTTGTTGCTTAGACTATCTACGTTTTTGCCATCAAGAAAGATCTCGCCTGAAACTGGCTTTAGCGAGCCGCTTATTAAGCCTAAAGTTGTTGATTTGCCAGCTCCATTTCGACCAAGTATGGTTAAAATTTCCCCAGCACCTATCTTTAAATTTACATTTTCTAGTTTGCCAGCCCCATTTGGGTAGCTAAAGTTTAAATTTCTAACTTCAAGCATCACGCAACCTTTTTATTTCGCCATAAGACCCAGACGAAAAATACTGTGCCGATAAAGCCAGTAAGCACGCCAAGAGGCACTTCGCTCACGCTTATGCTACGAGCTAATGTATCGACAAATAGTAAAAATATCGCACCCATAAATATGCTTGCTGGCATGCTTTTTATGTTATTTGCGCCAACTAGCATTCGCGCTAGGTGTGGCATGAGGAGCCCAACCCAAGCGACTATACCGCTTATGCAGACGCTGCAGGCTGTAAGAAGCGTAGCGCAGATGATGATGACAGCGCGCTCAAAAGCCACATTTACGCCTAGTCTTGCTGCACTCTCGTCGCCAAGAGAGAGCAAATTTATGCGCCAGCTCATGGCTATTAGCAAAATGGCGCAGATGATCATCACTGGGGCGATGTATATTAAGTTATCGCTATCAAGCTTAGCAAGGCTACCAAGCTGCCAATAAACGATGTCAGGTAGCTTTGTCTCTGGGTCTGCGACATACTTTAAAAAGCCGATTATTGAGCCCATAAGGCCACTTACGATGATACCAGAAAGAACCAGCATAAGCGTGCTCGTGCGCCCCATCATCTTAGGTATGGCTAGCGTGATAGCAACGGCTGCTAGGCCAAAGCCAAATGCAAAAATTTGTATCCAAATTAGCGATAGATCAAAGATAATGGCAGTTGCAGCTCCCACGCAAGCACCAGCCGAGACGCCAAGAAGATCAGGGCTTACTAGCTGGTTTTTAAAGACGCCTTGATAGGCTGCACCACTCACGCTAAGAGCAGCTCCAACAAGGATGGCTGCGATGATACGAGGTATACGCAAATTTTCTATCACGTTTGTGATGTTGCTAGCTGCACCCTCGCCGTAGCCAAAGCTGTGAGCTAGCACGCTAAAGACATCGCTAAATGGTATGTAAAATCTACCAACACCAAGAGCTACAAAGGCGCAAACAAGGGTAAGCAGGGCTAAAAATATAGCAACTAGCGAAAAATTTGCGTTTTTCATATATTATTTGCTACTGCCGTCTGGATTTAGAGCTTTTAAGATATAGCCATACTCTTTGTCACTAAGATCGTGATTTAAAAACTCTTTATAAAACTCTTTTGTTTTTACTTTCATATCGACATCTTTAAATAGATCTGGTTGGATAGTTTTTGCTGCCCATAAAATTTGAAGAATGCTTTCAGCACCATATCTATCCCAGCTCCATACACCTTTTGGGTTGCCGTAAATTTTGCCGTTTTTAACAGCGTTTGAGCCAGAGAATGCAGGGTGCTCTTTTATCTTTTTGATCTGTGCGTCTGTGTCATTGCCGCCAACTATGATGATATCAGGGTTTGCATTGATGATCTCTTCAGCGCTAACTTCGATCATAAAACCCTCAGTATTGATAGCATTTACGCCGCCACCTAGCTTGATCCAAGTGTTTTGGATGGTGTTTGTACCATCAACTTTTAGCAAATTTGCGCCACCAAGCAAGTGAAGTACTTTTGGACGTTTAGCGTCAGGGATGTTTTTTGTTCTTGCTGTTACAAACTCAGAGTTATCGTGGATTTTATTAGCAAGTTTTTCAGCTTTTTTTCTAGCATCATCAGTACCTATAACTTCAGCTGTTGCATAGATGCTTTTCTCCATATCTGGATAGTCTCTAAAGATCAAATTTACCGCGCTAAAGCCATTTTTAATAAGTTCATCTTGAAAATTTTTGTTATACACTATGATAACGTCAGGTGCAAGTTTAACAAGCTCTTCGATCTGAAGGTCTTTGCCATTTAGTGCAGCTGGTAAATTTTTAAGTTTTGGATAGACGTGCTCAAACCACTTGTTGTTTTTGATCAGATCAGTTGTGGCTACAACCTTATCCATACCGCCAAGTGCTAGGATGATCTCGTTGTTTGCATTCCACAGTGCTGCGATCTTCTCAACCTTCTCAGGCACGCTTACTTTGACGCCTTTCATATCTGTGATGCTTCTAGCAGACTCAGCTGCGCTTAGGCTAAGAGCCATAAATAATGAAGCAACAAGGCTAACTTTAGCCACTTTGTGCATGAAATTCATTTGCATATTTTTTCCTTTTTTCGTGTGAAATAGTTTGGTTGATATATTACTGCTATTTACATTAATGTTATGTAAAATTTGCATGTTCATTGTGAAAAAATTGCATATTATTGTAAATTCATATAAAGCTAATAGGATAAATATTCTCTTTTTATTGACATATATCATTAGTCACTATTTTGAAATGAGATAAACTTTCTCCTAAATTTTAAAAAAGGAGAATCAATGCGTGAATACAAAAGATACTGGCTCGCACTTGTTGCTGTGCTGGTAGTTTGCTTTAGTATTTTAGGCTACTATGGCGTTGAGGTTTATAGAAATTCGCCTCCAGTTGTAAATTTTACTGACGAAAATGGCAAGGTCGTGATCGATAAAGAGAGTATCTATAAAGGTCAAGAAGCTTGGCAAAGTATAGGCGGTATGCAGGTTGGCTCTGTTTGGGGGCACGGGGCATATCAAGCGCCTGATTGGAGTGCGGACTGGCTTCACAAAGAGCTAGTTGCCTTTTTAGAGATCAAAGCTGATGAAATTTATCATCTAAAATACGCCGATCTAAACGCCGAGCAAAAGGCAAATTTAAAGGTTTTGCTTAAAAAAGAGTATAGAGAAAATAGCGTAAAGGACGATAAATTTGTGCTAAGCGCTGATAGGCTAAAGGCGATAAGTCAAGTAGCTAGCGAGTATGCTGCTCTTTTTGGAGATGATCCTAAGTTTAAATCATTAAGAGAAGCTTATGCGATGAAAGAAAACACGCTCCCAGGTGCAAGCGACAGAGCTGATCTAAACAACTTCTTCTTCTGGTCAGCCTGGGCGACAGCGACAAACAGACCTGGTAGCGAGGCAACTTACACAAACAACTGGCCGCACGAACCTCTAATCGATAACGTGCCAACAAGCGAAAATATCTTTTGGTCGATTGCAAGCGTCGTGATACTTCTAACAGGAGTTGGACTTCTTGTTTGGTTTAGCTCATTTTATGGCAAAAAAGATGATGAAAAGCTTGAGCCAATTAGCGAAGATCCGCTTAAAAAGCTAAATTTAACACCATCACAAAAGGCGCTTAAAAAGTATCTCTTTGTCACGCTAGCGCTATTTGTATTTCAAATTTTAATAGGTGGCTTTACAGCTCACTACACAGTCGAAGGACAAGAATTTTATGGCATAAATTTATCAGCCTACATTCCTTATTCACTTGCTAGAACGTGGCATATACAAGCTAGTATCTTCTGGATTGCGACAGGATTTTTGGCTGCTGGACTATTTTTAGCACCTATCATAAATGGCGGCAAGGATCCAAAATTTCAAAAGCTTGGTGTTGATCTGCTCTTTTACGCGCTACTTTTCCTTGTAGTTGGCAGTTTTGTGGGCGAATATTTAGCTATCGCAAACATCATGCCTATAAATTTAAGCTTCTGGCTTGGACATCAAGGATATGAATATATCGATCTTGGACGAGTTTGGCAGATCATTTTGTTTGTCGGTCTTGTCATCTGGATGCTTCTGCTTCTTCGTGGATTTGCAGGCGGGTTTAAAAACAAAGGCGATAAAAATTTACTTGCTATCTTTGCTATGTCAGCGGTTGCGGTTGGTTTGTTTTACGGAGCAGGGCTATTTTATGGTCAAAGAAGTCCGCTTCCAGTGATGGAGTACTGGCGCTGGTGGGTTGTGCACCTTTGGGTTGAGGGCTTTTTTGAGGTATTTGCGACAGCCTCACTTGCCTTTGTCTTTGTTTCTTTGGGTCTTGTCTCAAAAAGATTCGCGACATTTTCAACGCTTGCAAGTGCGTCACTCTTTATGGTAGGTGGGATCCCAGGCACCTTCCATCACCTCTACTTTGCAGGCACTACAACGCCTATAATGGCTATTGGTGCAAGCTTTTCAGCTCTTGAGGTCGTGCCTTTGGTCTTGCTTGGAGCTGAGGCATATGAACACTACAAACTTCAGTTTGCTCAAAGCTGGGCTAAAACGCTTAAATGGCCACTTTACTGCTTCATTGCAGTTGCCTTTTGGAATATGCTAGGCGCTGGCGTCTTTGGATTTTTGATAAATCCTCCGATCTCGCTATTTTACATCCAAGGACTAAATACAACGCCAGTTCACGGACACGCGGCACTATTTGGTGTTTATGGATTTTTGGCACTTGGCTTTGTTTGGCTTGTGGCTACTTATCTATTTAAAGGGCAAGAATTTGATGAAAATCTGATGAAAGTTGGCTTTTGGGGGCTAAATGCAGGACTTATGCTAATGATCGTGCTTTCACTTCTACCAATAGGCATCTATCAGGCATTTGCAAGCCTAGATCAAGGTATGTGGTATGCTAGAAGCGCTGAGCTTTTACAGCAGTCGCACTTGCAAAATTTAAGATGGCTAAGGATGCTTGGAGATACGATCTTGATAATCGGCGGCATCTGCTTCTTTGCTCAGCTATTAAAATTTATGCTTAACAAAAAGGCTTAAAAATATGGGGGCGCTTTGCCCCTTTGTTTAAGCTATCTTTTCATAAAATAGCGCAAATTTAAAGGATAGAAATGATCACATTTATAAAAAGAATTTGCGTTAGTTTTGTCGTGCTTTTGCACCTCTTTTTGGCTCTTGTGGTTGATTATTCATTCCCGCACTACGCAAGCGTGCAGATAACTGGCGGCGACGTAAAACGCATGGACAAAGATGGCATAATAGACGCTAAAAACCCAGCCGATGGGCCTGTTAGAGATGTCTATTTTATCTACGCAAAAGATGCGCAAAATGACCAAAAGGTGATGGCTTATAGAAACGAAGATACGGCGTGGGGCTTTCCATTTTATTTTAAATTTAACTCAGCCGATATCCAAGCCATGGCTCAAGGCTTTGCAAATAGCGACAACAACGTCACTATCAAGTACTATGGATATAGAATTTCTATGTTAAATGAGTTTAGAAACGTGATCTCGATAAAAGATAGCGGCACAAGTACCAGCTGGCCTATCGCTAGCTACGTGCTTTACTTCATCTTATTTATCTCGCTTGTTATCTGGATAAGAAAGATAAATAAGGCTTTTGCGCCAAAAGTTGAAAATTTAGAGACAAAAAAAGAGAGTGTTTAAAACAGGGGCTTTATCAGCCCTTTTTGTTTATAAGATCAATGAGCCTAACGTCCTCGCTTCTTACGATTAGGCTCTTTGGCAAGTTAAATTTAGCTATCACTTCGCACTCTTTCTCTCTCATCTGCCCATCATCTTTTTCGTGATCATAACCCAAAATATGCAGCAAGCCATGTGTGAAAAGTAGCGCAGTTTCAGCATCTTCGCTGTGATTTAGCTCGGCTGCTTTTTCTTTTACCATATCTTTGTTTATGACTACCGAGCCAAGTGGGGCGTGGATGACAAGCTCAAGGGGGAAGCTTAAGACGTCAGTGGTTTTGTCTATGCCACGCTCAGACCTATTTAGCTCTCTCATCTCATCTTTGTTGATAAAAAGCAGCTCAACTTCACCAGGCGTTAGATATGAGCAAATTTGATCTAAAATTTCAGGATAACTCTCTTCGCAAAGTATCATTTTTGGCTTGTCCTTAGTAAATTTTTGTATAATTTTAGCAAATTTAAAGGGCAAAATATGAAAAAAGCAGTTTGTATAATGAGCGGCGGCATGGATAGCACGCTTTGCGCTGTGATGGCAAAGAGGGCTGGATATGATGTGATCGCACTTCATTTTGACTATAACCAAAGAACAATGAAGCGAGAAAAGCGCGCGTTTGACGAGATCTGTGAGCGACTGGGCGTGGTTAAAAAGATAAATTTAGACGTTAGCTTCATCGCTCAAATAGGCGGAAATTCGCTAACTGATAAGAGCCTGCAGATAAGAAAAGATGGCGTCAGCAAGGACGTGCCAAATACCTACGTGCCGTTTAGAAATGGCGTATTTATCTCAATCGCGGCAGCACTTGCCGAAAAAGAGGGGGCGCAGGCGATCTACATAGGCGTGGTCGAGGAGGATAGCTCTGGGTATCCTGACTGCAAAGAGAGCTTTATAAAAAGCATAAATGAGGCGATAAATTTAGGCACATCGGCTGATTTTTCTTGCGAGATCGTCACACCGCTTGTAAATTTAAGCAAGGCTGATATTGTGGTAAAATCGCTTGAGCTTAATTCACCAATAGAGCTAACATGGAGCTGCTACGAGAGCGAGGATGAGGCGTGCGGGCTTTGTGATAGTTGTAGGCTAAGGTTAAATGGCTTTAAAAAAGCAAACGCCGTTGATAAAATCCCTTACAAAAAGTGAAATTTGCCTTGAAATTTAAAAGCTAGCCACTATAAATTTAGTAGCTAGCCTAAAATTTACTCTAAATTTAGCTCGCTTATCTGTTTTGCAAGTTTCTCTTTGTACTCAGCCAAAGAGCTTTTGATGATATTTGCATAGTCATTTTGATTTACTAAAAGATACTCCTCTTTGCGTTTTACAACCGTGTTTAGCTCCTTGTTATTTACGCTTAAAGTGGTGCTTATATCGGCATTTAGACCGACTTTTGCCGCACCAAGCGTTAAGTAAGTCCAAAGTTTTTCTATCTTTGCATTGACGCTTATCGTATCCTTATCTACTTCGTTTTCATTTTTTATGACCTGGTAGCCATTGCTTCTAAAGGCATCCTCGATTCGCGCCCTTACTACGCTAGTTGTCCTTTGTTTATTTTCTAAAATAACGTTCCACAGCCCTTTGCCATAGCCGTTTCTGGTTCTGCCGATGTATTTTTGCTTCTCTTTTGCGCTAACTTCATTTACATTGTGCTTGTATAAAGATGGGGTGCTGGCCTGTTTTGGGTCGTTTTCAAAGACTCTCACATCTTTGACACTTTCGATGTAAATTTTTGTCTTTTTGCTAACATTTGAAGGTGCTTGCTCGTCTGGCAAGGTCACAAATATCCCCTTTGGAGCGCAGCCACAAAGCATAAAAGCGGCAAATACCACTAGTAATAAATTTTTCATTTTCATCCTTTTAAATAAAATTTAAATGTAAATCGTTTTTTTTATAAATTTTTATTAACGCATTGCGCTAAATTTCAAATTTATATTTTGATATCCATAATCATAAAACCTTAAATTTAACAACTAAAATTTAAATTTAACTTTTCTTGACTGCTATCAACCAAAATGGCTAGCTACCTAGGATAAAATCCGCTTAAATTTTTAAATTCACAAGGAGAGACGATGAAAGATATGAAGATGTTTTGCCATCAGTGCGAGATGAGTGCTGAGGATGGATGCGGTGCAAAGGGCCAGCCTATGGGCACCTGTGGCAAGAGTGACACGCTAGCGCTTTTGCAAGATACGATGGTTTTTGGTTTAAAAGGCCTTAGTGCATACTGCCACCACGCACACGAGCTTGGCGCTGATACTAGTAACGTTGATCGCGTTATGGCTGATACGCTTTATTTCACGCTTACAAACTCAAATTTCAACTTCGATGAGCACATCAAGCAGCTTCTTGAAGTAGGCGGTGCTGGCGTTGAGGTGATGAACCTACTAAGCGAGGCTCACACGGCTAAATTTGGCATCCCAACACCAGTTAGAGTGAGCCAAAACAAGGTTGAGGGCAAGGCGATCTTAGTAAGCGGACACAATTTGCACGCTCTAAAAGCGCTACTTGAGGCGACAAAAGATAAGGGCATCAACATCTACACTCACTCAGAGATGCTTCCAGCTCACGGATACCCAGAACTACGCAAGTACAGCCACCTAAAAGGCAACGTCGGCAAGGCGTGGTTTGACCAAACTAAGCTATTTAACGAATTTAAAGGTGCGATACTAATGACAACAAACTGCATCGTGCCACTACGCTCAAACTGCACATACGCTGATAGGCTATTTGGCTACTCAATCGCAGGCACAAACGGCGTAAAACACATCGAAAACGACGACTTCACACCACTTATCGAGTGCGCACTAGCCTGTGGCGACGTTAGCGGCTTTGATAGCGACGAGAGCCTAGTAACTGGCGGCCACTACAAGACTATCCTAACTTTAGCCCCACAAATTTTAGAGGCGATCAAGACTAGCAAGATCCGCAGATTTTTCGTAATTGCTGGCTGTGACGCACCTGGTAAGGGACGTGAGTACTATAGAGAGCTAGCTGCTAGCCTTCCAAAAGACTGCGTGATACTTACTTCAAGCTGTGGTAAATTTAGATTTAACGATATCGACTTTGGCAACGTCCCAGGCACCGAGCTACCACGCTACATCGACCTTGGCCAGTGCAACGACAGCAACGGCGCAGTTAAGATCGCCCTTGCGCTTAGCGAGGCAACAGGCATCGCAGTAAATGACCTACCAGTTTCTATCGTGCTAATGTGGATGGAGCAAAAAGCGGTCATCATCTTGCTAGCGCTATTTAGCCTTGGTATCAAAAATATCAACGTCGGACCAAGCTTGCCTAAATTTTTCAATGAAGAGATCATAAATTTCTTAGTGGATAAATTTAACGTTAGACCAATTAGCGGCGACGCGCAAGCTGATCTAAAATACTTCTTAGGTGAGTAAAAAATTGCCAGGGCTTAGGCTCTGGCCCTAAATTTAAAAGAGTCCGCTTTGCTCTTTGCTTTGGCTTAGGCTATCAAGCAGATCCTCTTTTTTGCAAAGCACAAGGGCATAGACGAAATTTTGCAGCTCTTTTATCTCGTCTAAATTTTCATAAAAAATGGCGTTTTCAACCTTTAGCGTACTATCTTTTGGCAGGCAAAATTTAAGCTCGCTTTCGCTGAAATTTCGCCTTAGAAATATGCTTTCAGTCAAAAATAGCTCCTCGTCATTTTCAGCTATCACCGCTCTAAAACTGCTACCAAAACCAACTGGCTTAAAGTCTTTGTCGATAAAGACTGGGTCAAAGTGCGATGAAATTCTGCTCTCTGTCACTTTAAAGCCGATATTATTTTTCTTAAGATAGCCAAGAAGTCCGCAAAACATCCCAGCAAAAACCCTTGGGATGCTTAAATTTTGATAGTATTTGTCATCGTAAATGAGCGTTGTAAAAAAGATCGAGCTTGGATTTAGCACGCTTATATTTGTATCAGTCCAAGCCGTCTCATAAAGTAGCGAGAGCCTTTGAAGTATCCTCGTATCGTCACTAAAAAAGGTGTCAAACAAATTTGCATGGAAAATTTTATAAAAAAGCTCAGTTAAATTTTCAGGTATGACGTGGGCGTTTTTTTCAAGGTGCGACTTCTCTAAAAGTGCTTTTATGAAGGGATTGACCGCGCAAAATTTGATATTTTTGTGGATCGCTTCAAAGCGCATGAGCTTGATAATAGCTGTTTGTAGGCTCGCTACCTTGATAAAGGCTATCTCATCGTCGCTTGGCGTGATATCATCTTCACTAATGATAGCGTAGGCACCTTGCTTTATCGCAGGTGCGATCTGATCGCTTTGCGTGGCGATGAGAGCGTAGCCTCGTTTTATATTTTTGGCCTCAAACGCGAAGCTAGTCACGCTTGAGATGCTTGGGTTGTTTAAAATTTGCCCATTTATTATGTGAGTTAAATTTTCTATCGTCATTTAGCCAACGATCGCGCCGTTTTTGACCTTGCTCTGCGTGCCAAGAAGCGTTAGCGAGCCGTCTGATGCGCTTAGGATCATGCCTTGCGAGACATATTTTTTCATCATTGTTCGCTCTTTTAAATTTGCTAAAACGCAAACTTGCTTGCCTACAAGCGAGCTAGGCTCGTAGTATTTAGCGATGCCAGATAAAATTTGACGTGGCTGCTCCTCGCCAAGATCTATCTTAAATTTAAGCAGTTTCTCGCTACCCTCAACCCTCTCGCACTCAAGCACTTCGCCTACTTTTATCACAATTTTGGCAAAATCATCGATGCTAATGATTTCGTCTTCTTTTTTCTCCTCTTTTGGCTCAGCTTTTGCCTCCACTTTTGGCCCTTCTTTTAGGTCTCTTGCCTCGCCCATTAGCTCTTTTTCTATCCTTGGGAAAAGTGGCTCAGTAGCTTTTGCCACAAAATTTGAAATTTCATTTTTTAATACAAGAGCTTCATAAGAAGCTGTATCTATGCTAAAGCCAAGCGTGTCAGCTATCTTAGCGCAAGTTTTTGGCATAGCTGGGCTAAGTAGTATCGCCACTTTTGCAAGTAAATTTGCACAAAGTGCTACAAGTGCGTTTGCTTCGTCACTTTTGCCAGCTTTTACAAGCGACCATGGCTCATACTTCGCAACGGCTGCGTTTGCGAGAGTTACAACCTTCCAAAGATCCTCTAAATAGCGGTTTGTCGCTAAATTTTCTAAATTTTTAATAGCCTCATCAAGATAGCTCTTCGCCTCATCAAGCTCGGCTTTGTGAAATTTGACCACGTCTTTTGAGTCGATCTTGTAGTCGCTATACTTTGCGCTCATGCCTACGATGCGGCTTAGCAGGTTGCCAAGTCCGTTACCAAGCTCTGAGTTTATGCGCTCGATCAAGGCTTTTTGGCTGTAGTCGCCATCTTGTCCAAAAGGTACCTCTCTAAGCAAAAAGTATCTGAAATTTTCAAGCCCATAAGCGTTTGCGACCTCTCTTGGGTTTATGACGTTGCCCTTGCTTTTGCTCATCTTTTCGCCATCTATCGTCCACCAGCCGTGTGCTGCGACGTGTTTTGGCAGTGACAAGCCAAGGCTCATCAAAAATGCCGGCCAATAAACTGCGTGAAAACGTAAAATGTCCTTGCCGACGATGTGTGTCGTGTGCGGCCAAAAGTCCATTCTGGCGTTATCTCTTGAGTATCCTAGTGTTGTTAGGTAGTTTATAAGCGCGTCAAGCCAGACATACATAACGTGTTTGTCGTCGTTTGCGCTCTTTGGCAGCTTTATGCCCCAGTCAAAGCTCGTTCTTGTCACAGAGAGGTCTTTTAGACCACCTTTTACAAAGCTTACGACCTCGTTTTTCTTACCCTTTGGGATGACGCAAAGCTCGTCATTTTCATACCATTTTAAAAGCGCGTCTTCATATTTTGAAAGTTTGAAAAAGTAGCTCTCTTCTTTAACCAAAGATGTCACGCGGCCGCAGTCTGGACAGCGGTTGTCCTCAAGTAGGTCTCTTTGATTAAAAAATGTCTCGCAGCTAACGCAGTAAAAGCCCTCGTACTCGCCCTTGTAGATATCGCCGTTTGCTTGCATCTTTTCAAATACATTTTGCACGGTTTGCTTGTGCTCTTCGTCGGTCGTTCTTATAAAATGGTCGTAGCTTATCTCAAATTCATCCCAAAGCGATCTAAATTTCGCACTGATCTCATCAGCATACTCTTTTGGTGTTTTACCTCTAGCGCGAGCTGCTTGCTCGATCTTTTGACCATGCTCATCTGTACCAGTCATGAAGTAGGTCTCTTTGCCTTGCAAGCGGTTAAATCTAGCTAGCGTATCAGCGATGATAGTCGTATAGGCGTGGCCGATGTGTGGCACGTCATTTACGTAATAAATCGGAGTGGTTATATAAGCTTTTTCTTTCATATTTTTCCTTTAAATTTAAAAATCAAATCCGCCGTCACTGCCGGTGTTGCCTTTTGACATCGAGTTATAGCAGCTATTTACATACTCTATCCTCGTCTCGCAGTCAAAAAAAGCCTCGCAGTTAAAACAGCTTTTGCGACCTTTTTGCTCTTGGCACTCTTGCATGATCTTAGCCTTTTGCTTTAGGGCTAGCTCAAATGCGTCAAGTGGTTCGTTTGCTTGTGCTTCTTGCATTATTTTTGCTCGTAAAATTTATGCAAAAGAGAAATTTCATCACGTGAGCCAAAGAAGCATGGCGTAGTTTGGTGAATTTTTTCTATTTTTATATCAAAAAGTGTTTGATTTTTGCCGTTTGAGGTTGCGCCCTTTGCGTTTTCATATATAAAGGCAAAAGGGAGCACCTCAAAGACAACCCTTAGCTTGCCATTTGGATGATCGCTCGTTGCTGGGTAGCTAAAAAGACCGCCGCCTTTTAGTAAAATTTGATGCAAGTCGCTTACCATCGCGCCTGAATATCTTAGCCTGTAGCCCTCGTTAAATAGCTCGTTTATGAAATTTCTATGCGTTTGGCTCCAGCCTTTTTGCGTAGCTCCTGTGGCGTTTAGCTTGCCTTTTTCTTTTAGCTCAAGCTCTTTTACAAATTTAAACTCGCCATCTTTGCCAAGCCTATAAAATTTAGGCAAAGCGCCCTTTTTCTCGGCAATTACAAGTTCAAGTCTTGGACCATAGATGCTGTAAGCTGCGGCTATTAAATTTTCTGGTTTTACCTCGTCTTCGTAGATACCAAAGATCGAGCCAACAGCGAAATTTACATCAACTAAGCTTGAGCCATCAAGTGGATCGTAAGCGATGATAAATTTAGCATTTTTATTGATCTCAAGCTCGTCCTCTTTCTCTTCGCTAATTAGCGCTTTTGCGCATGAAAGCTGCTTAAATTTAGCCGTGATGATCTCGTCACTTTTAACATCAAGCTTTAGCTGGGTGTCGCCAGTTGCGTTTTCGTGAGTTGTGTAGCCAAGATCGGCGTATTTTATGACCTCGCTTATCTCTTTTGCGATATCTTTAATGGTGTTAAAAATTTGGTTTAGTTCTTGCATTATACAGCCTTTGCATTTTTGATTATCCACGCACAAATGGCGTCTATATCGTCTAAATTTAGATTTGTGATCTCATAGGGGATCTGCTTTTTATAAGTGGCGATCGCGTCTGAAAAGCTAAGATATGCTTCATCGATCTCGCCTCTAAAGACGCTTAGTCTTGGCAGTGGCAGCGTCTTTAGCCCCTCGACTAAGAGCATGTCAAACTCGCCGATCATCCTTATGACCTCGTCTATACCTTGTGAGCTTTGCGAAAAGTAAGTCGTTCTAGTCGGACTCATCACGACTACGTCAGCTCCTGCCTGAGAAAATTTAAAGCTATCCTTGCCTTCAACGTCAAATTTGGCCTTGTCGCCTGGGTCGTGCTTGACCACAACGACCTTTAGCCCATCATCTATAAATTTTTTTGCGACTTTTAAGATAAGCGTCGTTTTTCCGCTATTTGAAGGGCCAGAAAAAGCAATGGCAAGTCTTTTCATAAGAGCCTTTTTCGTTAAAATTTCTTGCGATTATAGCTCATATTGGCTTTAAAATTTATGAGTGAAATTTAAAAAATAAAATGCTAAAATGCGAGAAAATTTAACCTTTTAAGAGTTTTTTATGAGAAAATTTGCACTATTTTTTACATTTATTTTGATGATATTTGGCTGCGCTGGCGAAAAGGTGGTCGTGCATGAGCCACTTAAAAATGAGCTTTTAGCCTACACAAGCAAGAGCGAGATCATTGATGGTACCAATAGAACGCTCATAATCGCAACCTATCTAAATCCAATATACAACTCAAATTTAGACGAGAACAAAGAGCACTTTTTAGTAGCCATAAATCCAAAAGAGCATGCGCAAAATTTGAGCAACATAAAGGTAAATGGCGACTCAAATGCCACAAGCGCAAGACTGCTTGATGAAAGTGACGAGATGCTTAAATTTGCTGGATTTTCTATGCCTTGGGCGGTTTATTATGAAGTGACCGCACCAAGTAAGCAAAGCGACGATCTCGCGCTTAGTTTCGAAATTTATCAGTCAAAGCCGGTTTTGTTAAATTTTCGAAAAGTTG
>CAUSWS010000003.1:0-21295 GCA_963535265.1 uncultured Campylobacter sp.
TTTGTAGCGATAGTTACAGCGCCTTTTACGCCAGCTTGTGCGATGATCTCAGCCTCTTTTTCGTGGTTTTTAGCATTTAGCACAGAGTGTGGGATGCCAGCTTTTTTAAGCATCTCGTGAAGCACCTCACTACGCTCGATACTTGCAGTTCCCACAAGCACTGGCTGACCTTTTTCGTGAGCCTTTTTGATCTCGTCGATGACAGCTTTAAATTTCTCATTTTGAGTTTTATAGATAAGGTCGTTTTGATCGATCCTCTTAACTGGCACGTTTGTAGGTATCGAGATAACTTCAAGGTTGTAAATTTGAGAAAACTCAGTAGCTTCTGTCTGAGCCGTACCAGTCATACCGGCAAGCTTTTTATACATCCTAAAGTAGTTTTGATATGTTGTATCAGCAAGCGTTTGGCTCTCTTCTTGAATTTTCACGCCCTCTTTTGCCTCGAGTGCTTGATGAAGTCCCTCGCTAAAGCGCCTACCCTCGCTTAGACGTCCTGTAAATTCATCAACGATGACAACCTCGCCATCTTTTACAACGTAATGAACGTCCTTTTCAAAGAGATTGTGCGCCTTTAGAGCTTGATCTAAGTGGTGGCTTAGCACGGCATTTTCAAGGTTGTATAAATTTTCAACTCCAAAGAGCTTTTCAGCCTTGCTTATGCCAGCCTCTGTGATCATTATCGTTCTATTTTTTTCATCAACTATAAAGTCGCCAGTTGGCTTTGAGCCTGGCACGTTTGGATCAGCTGGAGTGCCTCTGGTAAGCTGTTTTGCGACTTGATCAGCTCTTATGTAACCATCAAGCGTGCGGTTTGTTGGGCCAGAGATGATAAGTGGCGTTCTAGCCTCATCTATCAAGATACTATCGACCTCGTCTACGATGACGAAGTTATGGCCTCTTTGCACCTTTTGGCTAGCTTCAAATTTCATATTATCACGCAGATAGTCAAAGCCAAATTCTGAGTTTGTGCCGTACGTTATGTCGGCGTTATAGGCAGCTTGTCTTACTTCATCGTCGTATCCGCCACTTAGTATCACATCTACGCTTAAGCCCAAGAAATTATAAAGCTCGCCCATTTGCGTGGCGTCACGCTTTGCTAGGTAGTCATTTACTGTTACTACGTGCACGCCCTTGCCACTCATTGCGTTTAAGATAACTGGCAAAGTCGCCACCAAGGTCTTACCCTCGCCTGTCTTCATCTCAGCGATCCTGCCCTCGTTTAGCACCATGCCGCCGATTAGCTGCACATCAAAATGGCGCATCTTAAGCACCCTTTTGCTAGCCTCTCTAACGATCGCAAAGACATCATTTAAAATTTGATCTAAAGTGACTTTCTCTTCGACGACTTGGGCTTTAAGCTCGTTAAATTTGATCTTAAGCTCATCATCGCTCATCTTCTCATAAGTTGGCTCTAGCGCATTTATCTGCGCCACACGTTTTATATATTTTTTGACTTCTCTATCGTTTTTCGTGCCAAAAATCTTTCTAAATACCGATGAAATCATTACTTTACCTTCCTAAATTTTTAAACTTTGGATCTTAGCATAGTTTAACTATTTATTTAATTAAACTGGGCTAGAATACGCCAAAAAAGGATAAAAAATGAGAAAATTTTTGATAGCTTCTCTCGTTGCAGTTTGCTCATTTGGCGCTGGTTTAAATTTTAAAAGCCTGCAAAGTGACTTTACGCAAACCGTCTTTAGCGAGGGTAAAAGTGTAAATTACAAGGGTAGATTTTACGCTAAAAACGACAACACAGCGCTTTGGATATATGAAAGTCCAACACCAAAGAGAATTTACTTTGACAAAGACAAGGTGGTCGTGATCGAAGATGAGCTTGAGCAAGCCATCATTTCAAGACTAGATGACACGCCAAATTTGACGCAGGTTTTGGCTCATGCAGAGCAAATTCAGCCGACACTTTATAAGGCGATATATGACGGAGTTGAGTACTTTATAACGATCAAAAATACGCTTCCAACGACGATTGACTATAAAGACAAGCTCTCAAATAAGATAAAAATCACTCTAAACAACCCTGTAAAAGACGCACTCATCCCAAAAGAGACGCTAACTCCAGTCATCCCACAAGGTTACGACATCGTAAATCAATAAATTTGGCTAGTTTTTAGCCAAATTTACTCACTTCTCTCCGAAGTCTTTTCCAAATTCTTGCACATTATTTAGATCGATCGGCTTTTGCACCACATCATTTGGGTCAGGTGCGACGATGATCTCATTGCCTTTTTTCTTCTTTTCTGGCTTTGTCATCACATCTTCATTTACACTTGGATCAGAGCATAAATTTTGGCTTTTTATCGCTTTTATGATCTCGCTTAGCTCCAAATTATTTATCACTTTGATATTTAAAATAAGCACGTCGTCGATGTCAAGCGAGTGCTTTTTGGCTGCATATTTCATAAAGAGCTCTTTAAATTTCTCTTTTCCCATTGAGGTTAGGATATCCTCCACGTAAAAGCTGCCAACAACGACGTTTAGCGCATCAAGCACGTATGCTTCGTTCTCCTCCACGTCACGTCCGACAACTTCAAGGTTCATGCTTATCTTTTTTGTTAAATTTTGTCCAGCTTTTGAGTAGATATCTGTTTGAAAGTCACTCACTTTTAGTACGTCTGCAAATGCAAAAACGCCAAAAACAAGGCTTAAAAGTAGCTTTTTCATAAACTCTCCTTAATATGCAAAAATACGTTTTCTTGGTAAAATTTCTTAACTTCGTCGTCAATTTTAACCACTTTTCTTAAATGCTGCCTAAAATCACTTTTCTTATCATAAAAAAGTTTTAAATTTTTAGGATTTACCGCGCGAGAAAGTGCGACGTAGAGCTGTCCTTTGGCAAAGATGTGGTTGATGTTGCAAATGAGCGAGTTTATACTCATGCCTTGAGACTTGTGGATAGTTAGCGCATAGGCTAGCTTAAATGGAAACTGATAAAGCGAGGCCTGAACGTTCTCCTCGATCTCATCTTCGTTTAAATTTAGCGTACAAAAGTTGTAAGCGCACTTTTCTATCTCGCAGATCTCGCCGCTATCTTTTTGCACGATCACGCTTGAGATCACGCCTTTTTCTTTTAAAATTTGCATGATCTTGCCTTGCTCGCCGTTGTAGTATTCGCCCCATTTATTTGAAGTAAAGATGATTTTAGCCCCTATCTTCATCTCTAAATTTCGTGAGATATTTAGCGTATTTGCCCACTTTTCAAACTCTTTTTTATCTAAATTTTCATCGACTATCATCACATCTCCGCTTGAAATTTCAAGCGGCGCGTTGATAGCAAGAAGCCTTTTTTGATTTAGCATCTCAGCCTCGGCATTTCTGCCAAAAAGCACGCTAGTCTCGCTATCTGGCTCAATGGCATCCACTCGCAAGCTCTCGATATAGGCCATCATCTCATCATCTAGCTCACCAACTCTAAGACGGGAGAGAATTTTATAAAATTTAAGATCATTTGTGCGTTTTGAGACAAGCAGCTCGACATTTGTAAATTTCATATCCTCCCATGCACTGGAGTTAAAAGCGTATAAAAAGTTAAAAAGCTTTCTCTCATTTTGCTCTTTTTGCACGGGTGGCAGTTGATAAAAGTCGCCCACTATAAGCACCCTACCCTTAAATTTAGAGGTAAGCAAGCGGTATCTTATCATCTCCATGATATTTGAGCTAACCATCGAAATTTCGTCTATTACAAGCAGATCGCAAGCATCTAGCATATTTCGTAGCTTGCTTAGCTTATCTTTTTGGCGGTAGTCAAGCCGTCTTAGCTCCTCGTAGTCCTTGCAGTAGCCAAATTTAAAAAAGCTATGCAAGCTCACACCTCCAAGGCTAACAGCGCTTATGCCAGTTGAGCCAAGGATGACGACGTTTTTAAAATTTTCTTTGTAGTGTCTGATGATGGAGGCGGTTAGATAGCTCTTGCCGACACCACCACCGCCTGTTAAAAAGACGTTTGAGCGAGATAAAATTTCTAAAATTTGATCTTTCATCTACTCAAACATCTCTGGGCGATACTCAAAATGCATCGTATCAAAGTGCTTCCAGCGTCCGCCCCAGACAAATTTATGCTTCTCAAAAACTCGCACGATCTTTTCAGGGATCAAGTTTTCATAGCCCTTGCTCCACTGCCAGTAGTGGCTCTTTTTTACATTTATATCGATCGCGATGCCGTAGCTGTGCGCGCTTAGGCGGTTTGTGCCAGCGATGATGCGCCACTTAAATGTCCCGCCTGGATCTTTTAGGTACTCAAGCAAATTTGGATCGCTCTTTACCATCTCGTTTAGCTCATTACTCACCTCTTGCAAGGCAGCTGCGGCGCCATTTTTAAAGTTAAATTTCAAAGGCAAATTTAAAAAATCCTTTAGCCAGATTACATCAACTAAATTTGCTTTTACCATGCTCTCGCTTGAGCCATAAATTTTGCCTAAAAGCTCGTAGTTTCTGCATCTACCAGCATCGCTTAGAGCAGTACTTAGTGGCGAAAACGCAGCGTAATCAAGTGCGTTCATATCCTCTATGTCAGCCCCAGTGCTGCACTCTTCATCTTTTTGTTTAAAATCATCATAGACTAAACTCGTGCCATCACTAAATTTAACCAAATTTTCTTCGATCTTTACGCCATAAGCTCTTTGCAAAGCTGAGATCTTTCTAGCCTTATCTAGCATCCCTTGCTCAGGCCTCATCACATTTATAGAATCAACCTTAGAAATTAGCAAATTTGCACTTTGTATGTCGCTTCTGTTTTGTCCGATATTTAGCGTAGTTATCGCGGTCGCTCCGATTAGCGCGCGGCCGTTGTTTGCAGTCTTTAGCCCCCAAGCATCATGCACGACGTAGATATCATCGCCCTTATATCCAGCGTAGAGCATGATGTGACCTGGCAAATGCACGAGAGTGAGATATGGCACGCCCTTTTCTTTTATCTCTTTGCTCTTTGCAGCGTTACTAAGACCTTTTAGATTGATCTTCTCTCCCATATTTGCCTGCGCCCTTGAGTTCCTAGGCAACCACACGCCAAAGCTTGCTAGCAAGTCTTTTGTAAAGAGCGAGCAGTCTCTTAGCTTATCCACCCCGCCCCAGCCATAAGGCTGAGTAAGAAGCGAGCTAAGAATTGTCTTTAAATTTGAGTCGTTAAATTTAAGTGGAAAAAGGGCGCTAAAAGACTTTGGGAGGACAAACTCCCTAAGCATATTTCTTACATAAATTTTGCCGTAGTAGTTTTTGTCATCTTGTGCCAAAACTGGCAGTATCGCGCCGACACGCGAGTAAAATAAAAAGTTTCCACCCTTGTCATAAACTGGCATCTTGTCAGTTTTTATCGTGACAAAGTTTGATTTTTGATAGGTAAGCGCCTCTTCATCGCTGATAAATTTGATATCTTCAACCTTCACCCAGCCCCAAACCGCATCATCGCTCACAAACGCCCACGCCCTATCCTTTGAGAGGTGCGACACAAAGAGCGGATGAGCGATGCTTAGGGTTGATTCTTGCAAATAATCAAACGGATAGCCCTCGCCCGGGGTTTGTGGGTTTAAAAATATCGGCTCGTCGGTTGGGAAATTTCTTACAGCTGTGTTTGCTGAAGTTAGAGCGTAAGCTGAAATTTGCAAAAAGCCAGCGAAATTTGCATTGTCCTTTTGCGCGTCAAACCAGCTTTGAGGTATCTGCCTAAAATTTGAGCCAAAATACTTTCTTTTCTCGCTTGGTTTATATACATTAAACGCCCAAAAAGCGTCATTTGGGTTAAATTTCACGCCTCTTAGGGTAAAAACTTTAAACCTTCTTTTTAAAATTTCATCCTGAGCAAAACTCGCACTTTGCATATTTTGAGGTAGCGACGATGCGTCTTGTTTTACTTCAAATTCAAGCAAGCTGATGCGCTCATTTGGCTTATAGACATTTTCGTCTGGCAGGGCATTTTGCTGCTTGTTTGGCTCTGGTTTTGTTGTCTGCGAACAACCCAAAAACAAAGCAACACTAAGTGCTAAAAATATACCTTTTTTCAAATTTCTTCCTTATCCTTAAATATAGCTTCGACGATCAAAACAAAGATATAAAACATCTTTTCATCGTTGTTTTTGCAAATTTGCTTCATCGTCTCGTTTTGATCCCTGACCCTTATATCGTTTGATCTTAAAATTTCTGCAATGTCTGAGCCAAATTTCTTTGAAAGCTCGCCAACTTTAACATCATTTAGCGCGTTTAAAAACCTTGTCGTGTTGCAATCCATCTGAACTGGCTTATGCTTTAAGATATTTTTAAACTCAAGGCTTAGCTTTTTTAGCTTTTTCTTTTTGACGTAGCTGTGAATGATAGTTAAAACAACCAAGCTAAAGCCAAAGAAAATGTGCAAATTTAGCGAATTTTCGCTCATCTCTCCTTTTAAAAAGAGCACGCCGCTTACAAAAAGCCCCACCACGCAGACAAAAAGTAGCAGCAAGATGATGTATTTAAAGACGACCTCGAGCCAGACGTTATCTTTTAGCCTCTCAAACATCAAGCTGCCCTATCTCATCTTCGCTAAAAACTAAAATTTCATTCTCTTTTAGCAGTTTTGCCGCCACGCCGTCGCCTAAAATGAGCTTTTTAGTGAAGCTTCCATCATAAATTTGCCCGCTCCCACAGCTTGGGCTTCTAGCTTTTAAAATAGCCTTTTTGCAGCCATTTAGCTTGGCTATCTTCAGGCAAATTTTAGCTCCATTGATGAAATTTTCGCTCACATCTTTGGCGGTTTTTGTGACTACTAGGCCATCTTTCATCTCAGCTGGCTCTCTTGGCGTGCTAAGTCCGCCAAAAACCTCTGGGCAGACAAAAAGCAGATGATATTTTTTTGAAATTTCATCTAAAATATCCCTATCCAAAAGGTTGTTTTCGCCGTTAAATTTGCAGTTTATACCGGCTAGACAAGCGCTTATTAAGAGCTTTTCTCTCAAAGTCCGGCTTCTTTTAAAAGCTCACTAGCATAAATTTCACGAAGTTTGCTTGAAATTTCGCCCACTTTTGCGCCGTTTATCGCCTTGCCATCAGCATATATGACAGGCAAAAGTATGAGCGTTGCAGCCGAGATAAAGACTTCATCAGCACTATAAACTTCATCCATGCTAAATTTACGCTCCTCTATCTTTAAGCCGATATCTTTAGCGATCCTTAAAAGTCTCATGCGGCGAATGCCTGGTAAAATTTCATTTGAAAGTGGCTTAGTGATAAGAGTTTTATCTTTGATGATAAAAGCACTCGAGCTACAGCCCTCTGTGACAAAGCCGTTTTCGACCATAAAGCCCTCGTCTGCGCCCTTTTTGTGAGCCTCGTTTTTGGCGTAGCACTGAGCTAGAAGCGAGATCGACTTTATGTCGCGCCTTTTCCACCTGATGTCCTCGACGCTTACCACTTTTATGCCTGTTTTTGTAGCTGGGTTGTTTAAAATTTCGCTCTCATAGCAAAAGATAAAGACGCTTGGGGTTAAATTTTCCATAAAATAAAAATTTCTAAACGCCACACCCCTTGTTACTTGCATGTAAATTCCGCCCTCTTTTAGGCCGTTTTTGGCGATTATCTCATTTAAGATCGCTTCAAATTTATCTTTTTTGTAGGGCAAGCTTATATCTATCTCATTTAAACTTCTCTCAAATCTCGCCCAAAAGCCCTCTTTATCAACCATTTTTGAGTTTATCACAGGCACCACTTCATAAATTCCATCACCAAATATAAATCCTCTATCAAATGCACTAACTTTTGCCTCATCTTTTGGCAAAAACTCGCCATTTAAAAAGACCGTTTCTAAAGCTTTATCTGCCATTTTTAGCTCCTTAAATTTTGCGCAAATTGTATCTAATTTTGTTTGAATTTATAGATTTTTAGATACAATGAGCTGAAATTTTTAAGGTAAAAAGTCTATAAAAATGAAAGAAAATCTAAGAAACACTATCATTAAAAACGTTTTTTTCGTATCAAAACAGCCAGTTTTATTTAGAGATTTACTTGAAGCAAATGCCCTTTTTAACGAAGGTATGCTAGTTGATGGCGCAAAGCTAAATTTTAGATTTAACCACGTGAAGCTCTATCAAATTTACGCACTCATCTGCTTTGTTGTCTTGTTTCCGCTTCTTATCATCACGCATCACTTTTTAGCAAATACTGACGCTCACATCTCAATAATTGCAACCACTATCGTCACTTCAGCTGTTTTTATCGGCTTTGATATGTTTAAAGTATGGGCGAGAAAAGAGATAAGCTTGGAGCTCATAAAAAAGGCTTGGAGCGTGCATTTTCCATATTTTGGATATGAAAAGTATTCAAGCAAAGTTGAAGAAATTTACAACACCGCTCTTAAAAATGACGTTTCAAAAAAAGATTTAGAACAATATATATATGAAAAGCTAATCTCTCAAAAAGAGAGCGCTGAGTAAATTTCATTTTGCCCTAAAGCAACTCGTAAAATTAGCTTTTTAGCGTTTTCGTCTTTGCAAAGCAGCTTCGCTTCTATCTCGCTTATGAAATAATATGGAAGCTTTTTGATCTTTTTATCTAGCATCAAAAACCTATCTGAGATGATTTTTACATCATTTTGCAAGGCGTTTTTCTCTTTTAGCTCATCTAAATTCAGATAATTTTTAAGCTTAATCAGATCGCTATTTATATCATCAAGCTTGCTAGCTATAAATTTTGCATTTTTTATATTATCATCGTCTAAATTTTTACTAACTTTTATAGCGTAGTTTAGCTCATTTAGCGAGCCTAAAATCTCTTTTTCATCCGTGCTAAAAGCATCTTTGTTTGACTCATTTAGAGAAATTTGCACTAAATTTCTAAAACCTATCAAAGCACTGCTTAAGCTATCTTTTACCTTAGTATAGTCATTTTTTCTAGTTAGCAAATATGCGGCAAAAACTATCACAAAGCCAGCCGCCACATCAAGCAATCTATCAACCATAAGAGCTAAAAAGTCTCTTTTTATAAGCGAAAAAATGGCTGTAAATTCAAACATAAAAGCCGTTGCAAAGACGATTTGTTTGTAGGATTTTAGATAATAAACCAAAAACATACCGACAAAGACAACCACGTAAAATGCGTATGATTCACCCATAAATTTCACGAAAACAAGCGAGATAAAAAAGCCGATAACCCCGCCAAGAAGGCTATCTCTACCTGCATTTTTTAAAGCATCTTCGTCGCTTTTGTTTAGGCTCATCACCGCTATGGCGATCCAAATTCCATGATTTATATGAAAAGCTTGCGCTATAAAAATGGCTAGCGACATACAAATGGCAAGCCTTAAAGACTCTTTTAATACTTCATTTTTTAAATTTATCTTTTTAAACGCCTCTTTTAGCGTGATCTTTTTTGTGTTATTAAACGAGAGCTTATCCTCGCCGCCCTCTTTTATAAGTAAAAATTTATCATATAGCACGCCAAGCGAGCTTGCAAAAATTTTAAAATTTGAGTTTTTGGCTAAATTTAGCGCGTCAAATTTTAGCTTTGGAGTTTGATTTTTGAAAATTTTTTTAAGCTCAAAAAGATTGTAAGCGATCTCATTTTTTACCTCATTTAAAAGCGCTTTGTCATCGATCCTTTCAAACGAAGCGCCTAATGTTCGAAGCAAAAGAGCGATCTCTTCAACTTTATAAAAATAAAATAGCGCCTTGGCTTGATTTCTAACTAGCTTAACATCTTTTATCTTTAGGCTTTTGTTTGCAAAAATTTCTTTTGATTTATCAATCAAACTCATCAAATCTGCGATACTTGCGTAAAAATGGCTCGTGCCAAGCGCCTTACTCGACAAAATGGCGTTATCTAACAAGAAGCTGATGCTCTTTTTAGTAAATTTGCCGTATTTGCCAAAGTTTTCAAATTTTATGATGATGCTTAGCACGCCAGCAAGCACCAGACCGCCGATGCTTTCAATCACATTTAACCCAACTGCAGTCTTTGTCACAAAGGCAACTAGCCCCGTTGCATTTACGGCAAGTAAAATTTTGTTTAAATTTGAGCTATAAATTTGACTAATGCCTACCATAAATATCCAGACAAATACGATAAGCGAGAGCCAAACGCCAAGGCTGATAAATGGATCAACAAAGGGCATAAAAGCGCAAGAAAGTGCGATATAAAGCAGTAAAAATGCGAATTTACTCCTATCTTTGCACTCAAGCTCGCCAAGAAAAAAGATGCCCATCGTGATATTTACAGCCATGATAGCACCACTTAGATGAAAGAAGTGAAAGCACAAAAAGCAGTTAAAAGCTATGGTTGTGGCAGCTTTTAGCGAGTAAATGAGCTGAAAATTTGCAGGGTCGTAGTGGTGGATGAAACTTTTAAATTTCTTGATTATTTCCATTGACGCTCTTGCATATTGTTTAAAATTTGATTTTTATAACGCAAATTTTCAAGCTTTATACTAAGAGCTCTGTTTTCTTCAAGAAGCATATCTCGTTTGCCACTGATATCGGCGATATCTCTACTTATATAATAAATTTGATTTGCTATGTAAATTTTTGGCAAAAACAGAGCCAGTGCTATAAAAACCGCCAGATAGACCATCACTAGCGTCTTAAAGCTTAAATTTACCTCACGTTTTTGCTCCTCGTCGTGAAGTGTTAGCAGCTCTTCTTTTTCTTGCATCTTTATCCTTTTATCTTAAAAACACGCAGTTTTGCGCTCTTGCTTCGTGAGTTTTGCGCTAGCTCACTTTGGCTCGCTATTAGTGGCTTTTTGGTTAAAATTTCGCCCAGTTCGTGGTTATTTCCACACTCACATCGGTAGATTCCAGGCGGGCAGATACAGCTATTTGCCCACTTTTTAAAGCGCTCTTTTACAATCCTATCTTCAAGCGAGTGAAATGTAATGATCGCCACTAAGCAATCTTTAAAACCGCCCTTTTCTATACTATCAAGCAAATTTGTTAGCTCATCTAACTCGCCATTTACCTCTATCCTGATCGCTTGAAACGCCAGTATCGCAGGGCTAACGCCACGCCCTTTTATCTGAGCTGTGCCTATTATATTTGCAAGCTCTTTTGCGCTTGTTATCTTGCCTAAATTTCTAGCATTTATTATCTTATTTGCAACCCCAGCGGCATTTTTTAGCTCACCATAATCCCTAAATATCCTAACTAACTCATCAAACGAGTAGCCATTTACCACGTCATATGCACTAAATCCTCGCTCTTTATCCATACGCATATCAAGCGTGCTTGAGCCGATACTAAAGCCCCTATCATCTTTATCTATCTGAAGCGAACTAACGCCAATGTCAGCCAAAATTCCTCTAACATTTAAAATTTCATCGCCGCTAAGTTTGCTAATAAGCTCAGAGAAATTGCTTTTATAAATTTTCACTCTGCTGCCAAATGGCTCAAGTTTTTTGAGCGAGAAATTTATAGCTTCGATGTCTTTGTCGCAAGCGATCAAATTTAAATTTTCATTTTGAGACAAAATGGCACTAGAGTGTCCAGCATATCCAAGCGTGCAATCTATAAAATTTCCACGCAGATCTTTAAAAAAAGATAAAACTTTGTCAAGTAAAACGCTAATATGCGGACTTTGCAACACTGCCTCTTTAATGAAATTAGTGTGAAAATTTATCGAAATTTTACTTAAAAAGCTATCATTACATAAAATTTTACACAAATTTTAAGATAGCTTAAATATAATCACCCAAACATAGGAGAAAAAATGGACTTATTGCACTCAACAAATGAGATAAAAAAGATATCTCTTTCGATGTTTAGAAAGAATTTTTTTGGTGTTTTTCATGGTTCTATCTCTGCAAGAGTAGAAAAAAATCAATTTATCATCAACAAGCAAAGTGCCATTTTTGACGACTTGCAAGATAGTGATCTAACGCTTCTTTCATCTAAAAAAGACTACCGCTGGAATGATGCGAGCTTGGATGCTGATATACACTTAAATATCTACAAAAACATAAATGAAGCAAAATTTGTCTGCTACGCCATGCCTCCATATGCGACAGCTTATGCACTGAAACATGAAAAAATAGCGCCAAAAGACTATTTTGGGTGCATGAGATTTAATGAAATTTTAGTCTATGATCCAAAGCAGTTTGACGACTGGTATGAGCGTGCTGAGACAGAAATTTATAGAGCGATGATAGAGAAAAATACTAACGTCGTCGTGATCAAAGGATACGGCGTTTACGCGTATAGCAGGAGTCCTCAGCTACTTGCAAAAGATATAGCTTTGTTAGAAAATAGCTGCAAACTGCTTCATTTTACTGGTGATTACAGCGATTTTAGCATTTAAATTTTTGCTAACAAAGATAAAAAATGTTAGTAAAAATTTAGCAAGAAACGTTTTTATAAAGCCCCATTTTAAGCTTATTTAAGCCAAATTTCTATAAAATATCGCACAAGCTTTGTTAGTATTTTAAAGGAAGAACTTAATGTTATCTTGGATGCAAAAACATAAAAAATACCTAGTCGTGACAATTTGGGTAAGCACGATAGCTTTTGTCGGTGCTGGTTTTGTCGGCTGGGGCGCATACGATCTAAACAGCAATAGAGCTACTTCAGTAGCTAAAGTAGGACATAGAAACATAAGCGTTCAAGAGTTGCAACAAAAATACGATAGACTTTATCAGTACTACAACAATGTATTTGAAGGCAAATTAACTCAAGAGAAAGCTGAAGAGTTAGGCTTAGAAAATGCTGCACTTCAAGCTGCTATCCAAGAAAATTTATTGCTAAATTTTGCAGACGATATCGGTCTTAGTGTTAATAAAGATGACGTTTTAAAATATATAATCGTCGATCCAACATTTCAAAAAGACGGCGTTTTTGACAAAAATTTATACTATGATGTGCTAAGAAGAGCCAGGATAAACCCAACTGATTTTGAAGATAATCTAAAGCTAACTATTCTACTAGACAAACTTAGAACTATTTTAAATTTGCCTGCTAGCAAAGAAGATATCGCTATGATGGAAGCTAGCTTTTTCATGCAAGATAAATTAGCCGTGCAAATAGTAAATGCTGATCAAAGCGAGATCAAAGTAGATGAGAAAGAGCTAAAAGATCTTTGGGAGATAAACAAAAATAACTATATGACAAAGACACTTTATGGCATAGATACATACTTTGTCGAGTCAAAAAAAAGTGATGCAAACGAGAGCGTTTTAAAGTCTTACTATAATGAAAACCAAGATAAATACAAGGGATCTGATGACAAGATAAAACCTTTTAGCGAGGTAAAAGCTGAGGTTAATAAAGACTATAACATAGAACAAAGCAAAACTAACGCTTTAGAAAAGTATGTCGCTGTCAAAAAAGCTGAACTTGCAACCAATGGTTTTATAAGCGTAAATGAAGACAATGCTACTTTTTCACTTGATGAGATAAAGGGTGCAAAAGTTGGCGAAGTTATAAAACCATTTATCTACAAAGATGGCTATTTAATAGCTAGAATAAAAAGTATAACTCCTCCACAACCTATGAGCTTTGAACAAGCAAGAGCTAATGTGCTTGAAATTTATAAAAGTAAAAAAGAAAAAGAAATTTTAACAGCAAAAGCAAAAGAGACTCTACAAAACTTTAAAGGCACAGATGTTGGCTTTGTTAGCAGAGAGGTAAATGGGTCTATTGCGGGCTTAAATGAGAGCGATACAAGAGCTTTTGTATCTCAACTTTTTGATACTAACAATACAAAAGGTTATGTTATATTAGATGATAAAGCCGTAGTGTACGATATTTTGGAACAAAGATTGCTTACTAACAATATAAATAATAACTATAAGCAAATAACACAACAAAATGTTGCGATGCTTAAAAACAACGAGTTGATAAAAGATTTAACAAACAAACTTCTAAAATATTATGAAGTTAAAGAATATGTCAAAAGGTAAAAATTTTGAGTACTAGAATTTTAGGCATAGATGTCGGATCATTTCAAATTTGTGCTGTTATAGCAGAACAAAATGATGATGGCATAAAAATAATAGGAATAGGCACAGAAAAAGCACAAGGTATAAAAAAGGGTGCTATAAACAACATTGAACTAGCTGCAAAGTCTATAAAAAATGCACTCATAGAAGCACAAAAAGTTGCAGGCACACACTATGAAAGAGTAGTGGTTTCGATATCTGGAAAATATACTAAAAGCGTAAATAGCAGTGGCGTAGTAAATATACCAAATCATGAAATAGGCATAAAAGAGATAGAGCGTGCTATGCAGATGGCAGATCACAATGCCGAGACTTCACCAGAATATGAAAAACTTCACGTCTTACCGTACAACTTTAAAGTAGATGGACAGGAATTTATAGAAGATCCTATTGGCATGAATGGCACTAGACTTGAAGTGCAAACACATATCATAAGTATCCAAAAATCACAACTAAGCAACCTAAGAAAAGCTGTAAATTTAGCAGGCGTGCAGGTTGATAATGTAGTTCTTTCTGGTTATGCTTCAGCCATAGCAACACTAACAAAAGACGAAAAAGAACTTGGTGTTGCGCTTATAGATATGGGCGGCGAGACATGTAATATGGTAGTGCATGCTGGAAATTCACTAAGATACAACTCATATCTACATGTTGGCTCAGCAAATATAACCATAGATCTTTCAATGGCACTTCATACTCCTTTACCAAAAGCTGAAGAGATAAAACTAGAATATGGCAAACTGGTAAATAAATCAGTTGATCTTATCGAGCTTCCAAGACTTGGCGATGAGCAAAAAACCCACGAAGTTTCACTCGATGTTATATCAAATGTCATCTCAGCTAGAGCAGAAGAGACTGTGATGGTGCTTGCAAACATGCTTGAAGATAGTGGATATAAAGACCTTGTTGGCGCTGGCATAGTACTAACTGGCGGCATGACAAAGCTTGATGGGCTAAAAGACCTAGCTTCTGCGATATTTGACAACATGCCAGTTAGGATCGCTAGACCAAAAGAGATGGATGGTTTATATGAGATTTTAAGAGATCCAGCAAATTCTTGTGCGATAGGACTTTGCATGTATGGCGCTGGTGAATTTACACCTTATGAGATAGACTCAGAAAAAAAGATGAGATATAAAGGTGAGTTAAGATCAAAGCCAAAATCAAATTTCAATATTTTTGAAGAAGAGAAAAAAGAGAAATTTGAAACAAAAAAACAGAATAAAGATGATTTTGAAGAGGGCATTGAGCTTGTAAATATGGATATAAATTTAGAGCAAACAAACAACAAAAACGAGCTTGCAAATATCGCTGATATAAGTAAGCAAGAAAAAAAACCAAGTGCTTTAAAGAAATTTTGGCACAGCATGACGCAACTATTTTGAGGAGAATTTTTACTATGAGCAACAGTTTCACAATCGAAGAGAACAAGAGCCTATATAGCGCAAAGATAAAGGTAGTAGGCGTAGGTGGTGGTGGTGGTAATATGATAAACCACATCATAAGAGAGAATCCAAATTTAGACATCGATCTAATGATAGCAAATACGGATGCTAAAGCACTTGACAATTCTCCTGCACACACAAAGATACAGCTTGGTGAGAAAAAGACAAAAGGTCTTGGCGCTGGCATGAGACCAGAAGTTGGCAAAGAGGCTGCACAAGAGAGCTACGAAGAGATAAAAAGTGCTCTTGAGACTTCTGATGTTGTGTTTATCGCTTCTGGTCTTGGCGGTGGTACAGGTACAGGCGCTGCTCCGGTTGTTGCACAAGCTGCAAAAGAGATAGGTGCGCTAACAGTTGCTGTTGTGACTATGCCTTTTTCATTTGAGGGTAAAAAGCGCAGCAAGCTAGCTGATATCGGTCTAAGCGAGCTTAGAAAAGAGAGCGACTCTATCGTTATCATACCAAACGACAGACTTTTAACTTTGATAGACAAAAAATCAGGCATCAAAGAGAGCTTTAAAATGGTTGATGAAGTGCTTGCAAGAGCGGTAAATGGTATGTGCTCTATCGTGCTTGACTCTGGTGTTAGCGATATCAACCTCGACTTTGCTGACGTAAAAACAGTTATGAGTCACAGAGGTCATGCTTTGATGGGCGTTGGTGAAGCTTATGGCGAGGGTGCAGCTCAAGAAGCTATCAAAAATGCTATTCAATCACCACTACTTGATAACATGAACATAAACGGAGCGCTTGGCGTTTTAGTTCATTTTAAAATGCATCCAAACTGCTCACTTGATGATCTTCATAGTGCTATGTCAATGATCGAGGAAGCATCTGATGATGATGCTGATGTGATCTTTGGTACAACAACTGATGAAAACATAGAAGACAATAAAGTCGAAGTTACTATCATCGCAACAGGTTTTAAAGGTGCTGAAAAAGAAAGCGAAGAAAAAAAAATAGCCCAAGAGCCTGAAAACGATCTTCTAAATAAAAATATCGTTTTAAAAAGAAGAGTAAGTGGTGGATATAATAGCGACGAGTATATCTCTCAGCTAGATATCCCATCATATCTTCGCCACCAAATGGACTAAGTCCTAACTAAAAATTCTCCTGTTAAATTGCAAGTCTATCTTGCAATTTACCTTTTTATATATTCAATTTTTAACCATTACCTAGCAAACGCTTAAAATTATATTCTATAACTCGCATTATTTTTAGCTTTTACTTGTATAAATTTATTTGTAAATTTATTAAAGAGTTTAAGCACTCCCAAGCAAATTTAACTACGCTTTTATGATATTTTTAAAATTTAAAGTAGAAGCTTAAGCAGAAAAGCTAGAAATTTGCTAGCTAAGCTAAATTTCTAGCCAAATTTATTAATTAACTCCAAGTTGTGCTTTTACAAAATCACTTGCCATTTGGATATTCCACTCTGGCTCCCAAACTAGGTCGATCTCACACTCTTTTACGCCCTCTACACCAAGCACAGCCGTTTCAACCCAGCCAAGTATCATTTCATGAAGAGGACAAGACTTAGTTGAAAGCGTCATTGTCACCTTTGCTTTGCCGTTTTCATCGCAGCTTACGTCGTATATCAGTCCAAGCGAAACGATGTCAAAGCCAACCTCGGGATCGACGATATTTGATAGAGCATCATAAATTTTTTCTTTCATTTTTTATCCTTTAAAACCAGTAAATTTAAAAACGTTTATCATATTTACAGCAAGCAAAATGATGCTTAAAGCCATAAAAATCATACTTGCATAAACCAAATTTCTCGTCTCAAAGCTAACCGCCAAAGGATAGCACACAAGTGAAATGGCATTAAATGCTATGGCAAAATATGCAGCCTTTTTTAGTATCATCGCATCAAGTAGCGGCACTTTTGCCTTGCCAACAAATGGCGCTACGTAGTGATACCAGATGAGAAATGGCGCGATCTTATAAAGATGAGCTACGATAAAGGCAAATAAAAAGCCATATATCATAAAAAATGCAGCCAAATTTAGCTTTTCAAAAACTATAAATGTAGCAGCACAAAGCAAGGCAAGCAGCGAAAGAGCGATATTTACATTCCAGTAATCATACGCCTTTCTCACGCGCTTTTTCAGGATATAAAATGCCTGAGATATAAAAAGCAAAGCTGCCACAGCCACCGCAAAAATGGCTAAATTTTCATCAACTGCCAGCAAAGCTCCAGCCAAAATATAAGAGGCAAGAGAGGCCTTGCTAAGTGTAAATTTAAGATCATGCGCCAAAGCAAACATCGGTAAAAGCACGCTTGCAGCTCCAAGTATCACGAAAAATACAAAACCCAGCACAAAATATACGTGAAATTTTAGCGTCATCATAAAATCAAGTATAAGCATGCCGCCAAGTATCATCACTAAGCAAAATCCAAGCGTTATGCCAACTAGCAAAAATATCGCCGAGGCAAAGAGCGCAAAGGCCGCAAAGCTTCTTTTTTGATTATCCATAAAGCTTAGCGCATAGGTCGAGCCAAAAAAGAGAAGTGTGCCAAAGAGAAAAACTGCGCTGATTTGCAAAATCCTAGCCTCGCCAAATATCATCGCATAGCTCATGGCAAGCAGCGACAGACAAAAGATGACTAAATTTAAAATAGCCCCTTTGACCGTAAAAAATGGCTTTTCTAAGATGACCGAGGTTAGCTGATAGAGCGCTCCGATGATGATGCTTATAACAAAGCCAACAAAAAATATATGCAAAAAGCCAGCCGTATTTAGCGAGCTAATCGCCTCAAAATCAGCGTAAAAAAAGGCCGGGGCGCTAAGCGCTAAGAAAAAAACGCCAGCGATAAAGTAGCCGCCAACTAGCTTAAAAGGCGGCGCATAGGTATTTAAAAGCATCTTAGTGGCAAAGGCTGGTGTCTATGTTTTCGATACTCGCACCCTCTTTTAGACTAAAAGTCATCTTCACAGCCCCGCCCTCAAGGTCCTCGCGCTTAATGTCAAAGCTCTTTTCTATCTTTGGGATGAGCCCAGCTGGAAATTTGTGATTTACCATCATGATCTTTGTATCTTTATCAGCAAATTTGATAGCCAAAAGCGCATTCATCATAGGCTCTGGCGGCACGCAAGGACGTGAGTCAAAGCCTACAAAATTTGCTCCATTTTCACTAAATTTATAAAATGGCACCGTTGCACCCTCTACATTAAACTGCTCTGCGTTTTTGAAAAATTCATTCATTTTTTCTCCTTTTGATTTTGGAGAATTATACTCTGATTAAACTTTTCAAACCATTGATTTGCTTCAACAAAAGCTACTTTACATAGGGGATAAACTCCTCGTATCCAAGCCTAGCCATATCCTCAAGCGGTATAAATTTCAGGCTAGCTCCGTTTATGCAATACCTTAGTCCGCCCTTGTCGCTTGGCCCATCGTCAAATACATGCCCAAGGTGCGCATCGCTGTTTTGAGACCTCACTTCAACCCTTTTCATCATAAAAGAGTTGTCCTCGCTATACGCAAGCGCCGTTGTGGTAATAGGCTTTGTGAAGCTTGGCCAGCCACATCCTGCATCAAATTTATCAGAGCTTGAAAAGAGCGGTTTGCCACTGGTGATATCGACATAGATGCCCTTTTTGTCAAATTTATCATACTCGCTGCTAAATGGCCTCTCAGTCGCCGCCTCCTGCGTCACGGCATACTGCTCACTGCTTAAATTTCTCTTTAGCTCCTCTTTGCTAAGCGGCTTAAATTTAGCCTCATCGTAAAGTGGCTTGCTCGCCAAATTTAGATCTATATGGCAGTATCCAAAAGGGTTTTTATCAAGATAGTCTTGGTGATACTCCTCGGCAATGATAAAATTCTTAAGTGGTGCGACCTCAACTACGATCTTATCTTTAAATTTCTTTTGCTCTATCTTCATAAAGCTCTCAATAACTGGTAGATCGTCCTTGCTAACATAGTAAATCCCGCTTCTATACTGCCTGCCAACGTCATTGCCCTGTTTATTTAGCGAGGTCGGGTCGATCACCCTAAAAAAATGAGCCAAAATTTCAGCCAAAGCGACCCTGTTTTCATCAAATTTGACATAAAGTGTCTCGGCGTGATCGCTCTCATGTAGCTCACGGTAGCTCGTGTTCTCGCTCTTACCATTTGCGTAGCCCACTTTTGTATCCATCACGCCAAATATCTTTTTAAAATATCCCTGCATGCCCCAAAAGCAGCCACCTGCTAAATAAATTTCTTTCAAATTTTGCCCTGCCATCGTCTGCTCCTTTAAAAGCTCATCTTTTGCCATCAAATTTACACCCAAAAACACAATAAAAACCAAGAGAAAATTTAATATCTTTTTCATGCGAGCTCCTTTTTTTGAAGGATTATATAAAATTTAAAGTTATAAAGTGTGAAGCAAGGGGCAAAGCGCCCCTAAATTTTAGTGTAAAAAGTGTCTAACGCCAGTGAAATATAGCGACATGCCGTGCTCATCGGCAGCCTCTATCACCTCGTCGTCTCTGATGCTGCCGCCTGGCTCGATGACGCATTTTACGCCGACCTTGTTAGCGATGTCGATGCTATCTCTAAACGGAAAGAACGCCTCGCTTGCAAGCACGCAGCCACTTAGGTCGATCTTTAGCTCTTTAGCCTTTGCCACGGCCGCACGTGCAGCATCAACTCGGCTAGTCATACCCATGCCGATAGCCACCATCGCGCCATCTTTTACATAAACTACGCAGTTGCTCTTAGTTAGCGCAGCCACTTTCCACGCGATCTGAGCGTCTTTTAGCTCGCTGCCAGTTGCAAATTTCTTGCTCATTTGCTTCATATTTTCAAGCTCTTCGTCTTTTACAAAGTCTCTTTCTTGAAATACAAATCCACCATCAATGTGCTTAAAGTCAAATTTATCATTTGCACGCACTAAAAATTTATTATCCTGAGTGAAAATTTTGATACGTTTTTTGCTCTCAAATACCTTAAGCGCGGCATCATCAACATTTGCAGCGATGATTACTTCAACGTAAATTTCATTTATCTTTTTAGCTAGCTTTTCATCAAGTGTGCCGTTTATTGCTACCACGCCGCCGTATGCCGAGATAGGATCGCACTTAAGCGCTGCCACGTAGCTCTCTAGCAATGTATCTTTTACTGCAAAGCCGCAAGGGTTCGCATGCTTGATTATAGCCACGGCAGGAGCGTCCTCAAAGCTAGTTGCAAGCATCAATGCGCCATTTATATCGGTCATATTATTGAAACTTGCCTCGCCTTTTAGGGCTCTAAAGTTGTTCGTAAAGAAATAATCAAACTCATAAAGCGCGCCTTTTTGGTGTGGATTTTCGCCGTATCTAGTGTCAAAAACCTTGCTTCCTACGATAAATCTAGCATCGCCAAAACCGCCATTAAATCTATCATTCATATAGTTTGCGATCATGCTGTCATATGCCGCTGTATGCTCGAATGCCTTTATCATCAGCGATCTTCTAAACTCGTAATCATCGCTTTTTTCTTTTAGGCGCTTTAAAATTTCATCGTAGTCAAGCACGCTTGTGACGATAAGGACGTCTTTAAAATTTTTAGCCGCACTCCTTACCATAGCTGGGCCGCCGATGTCGATATTTTCGATAATCTCGGCAAAGTCATCGGTCCTAATTGTAGTCTCTTTAAATGGATATAAATTTACGCAAACCAGGTCAATCCCCTCAATGCCATGCTCTTTTGCGTGAGCCACATGCGTAGCGTCGTCACGTTTATGCAAGATGCCACCATGTATCTTTGGATGAAGGGTCTTTACCCTGCCCTCAAACATCTCAGGCGACGCCGTAAATTCGCTAACTTCAGTGGCTTTGACGCCCTCAGCCTTTAAAAGTTTGTAGGTGCCACCAGTTGAAAGTATCTGCCAGCCAAGCTCTTCTAGCCCCTTTGCAAACTCTACAATGCCCTCTTTATCGCTAACGCTAAGCAACGCTCTCATTTTTTCTCCTTTA
>CAUSWS010000004.1:0-18353 GCA_963535265.1 uncultured Campylobacter sp.
TAAAAGTGGCTGATATGGAATTTTCAAGTAGGCGTGAAGCTTTGAAATTTGGAGCTAAGGCAGCGATCTTAGCTCTTGGCGGAGGCTTTATATGGTCACTTAGTGCCAAAGCCTCACCGCTTGTACTTCTTAGACCGCCTGGTGCGAAAGCGGAGAAGCAGTTTTTGAAAAGCTGTATTAGATGTGGGCTTTGCGTAGAGGCCTGTCCATTTGATACGCTAAAACTCGCTACTCTTGAAGATGGTATAAGTGTCGGTACGCCTTATTTTGAGCCTAGAAAAATTCCTTGTCATATGTGCGAGCATATCCCTTGCGTGCCAGCCTGTCCGACTGGGGCACTGGATGCAAATTTAGTAAGCACAGCTGGCAAACTAGATATAAATAAAGCCAAAATGGGTGTTGCAGTGGTCGATATGAAAAACTGCGTGGCATACTGGGGCATACAGTGCGACGCTTGTTATAGATCTTGTCCGCTCATAGATAAGGCCTTGTATCTTGAGTATCGCCGCAACGAAAGGACGCAAAAGCATGCGTTTTTACTCCCAGTAGTTGATAGTGATATCTGCACGGGTTGTGGCGTGTGCGAGCGAGCCTGTATCACCGAAAAAGCAGCTATTACCGTGCTAAACCGCGAGGTTGTGCTTGGCAAAGTTGGCGATAACTACGTCAAAGGCTGGATAAAAGAAGATGAAAGGCGCGTGGATGATGCCAACAGCAAGATAAAGCTCGACATCAAAAAGGCGACTGACTATCTAAATGGTGGTGAGCTATGAAATTTTTAATCTTAAGACGAATAACTCAAATTTCCATCCTAGTGCTATTTATCCTAGGAAATGTTTATGGAGTTAAGATACTTAGCGGAAATTTAAGCTCATCTTTGCTTTTTGGACAAATTCCACTAAGCGATCCATTTGCGGTGCTTCAAATTTTACTAGCAAGCTTTAGCGTAGGCATAAATGGGGTAATCGGTGCGATCATTGTCTTTGCATTTTACGCACTTATCGCTCCAAGGGCGTTTTGCTCGTGGGTTTGCCCAGTAAATTTACTAACCGACATTGCTTACAAGCTAAGAGAGAAATTTGGCTTTAAGGGTGAGAAAATTTTAAACGTAAGTAAAAATTTGCGCTACTACTTGCTAGCGCTTGCTCTTGTCTTAAGCCTTGCTCTTTCACTGCCAGCGTTTGAGAGCATTAGCTTTGTTGGTATCATCCAGCGTGGCATCATCTACGGCTCAGTTAGCGCCATTGGCATCGCCCTTGGTATAGTTGCCTTTGATATGTTCGTGCTAAAGCGTGGAATTTGCTCACACGTCTGCCCACTTGGTGCATTTTACGCGGTGATATCAAAATTTGCTCTTATTAGAGTAAAACACGACGCAAATGCCTGCACAAAGTGCATGAAGTGCAAGCTCATCTGCCCAGAGGTGCAAGTGCTAGATATGATCGGCAAAGAGAGCCGCGCGGTTAGCTCAAGCGAGTGCATAAGCTGCGGTAGATGCATCGACGTTTGCGGCGACGGGGCGTTAAATTTTAGTATTAGAAATTTAAGGAGAGAAAAATGAAAATGAAAATAATGGCGCTTGGAGCACTATGCGCTGCCTTTTTAGCGGCATGTGCATTGAATAATCCAAGCATTAGCGATTCGCAAATCGGCCTTAGAAATGTCGATTTGTTAGATGATAAAGACGTTGTTTTAAAAGACATCAACTATACAAAAGAGCCAGCAGGTATGGCAAAGAGATTTGACAGATCTTTTGAAAATGCACCTCCATTTATCCCACACGACACTGAGGGTTTGGTGCCTATCACAAAAGATTCAAATATGTGCGTAACCTGCCACATGCCTGAGTTTGCAAAAGATAGCGGAGCTACTCCTATCCCAGCTTCTCACTTTTATGACATCAGAAATAAAAAAGATCTTGTAGGCAAGCTTGATGATGAGAGATATAACTGCACAACTTGCCACGTCGAGCAACAAAATGGCGTAACTCAGCTTGTTGGCAATAAATTTAAGCCTGACTTTAGAGATAAAAACGGCTCACATAAGTCAAATTTACTAGACGTTTTAAATGACGGCGTTAAGTAATGCAAAGCAGGCGAGAGCTTTTTAGCAAAATTTTGGGGGCAAAACCTGCTCCCAAATTTATAAATCCACCATTTTTTAGCGGTGAATTTGACTGCGCTGGCTGTGAGGCTGGCTGCGTCAGTGCCTGTGAAAAAGAGCTTCTTAGCTTTGAAAATGAAAGAGTTGTTTTTAAAGTTAAAAAGCTAGGCTGCGACTTTTGCGAAGAGTGTGCGAAGGCTTGTCAAAGTAGCGGTCACCTGGCATTAAGCTTAAACTCGCCAAAGAGCATAAACGCAAAGGTTAGCATAAATGTAGCTAGCTGCCTAGCGTGGAACGACACGATATGCTATAACTGCCTTGATGCTTGTAAATTTAAAGCAGTTGAGTTTCTTGGTGTTTTTCGCCCTATAATCAATCAAAATTGCGTGAGCTGCGGCGAGTGCTTTGATGTTTGTTTTAAAAATTCACTTCAAATGGAGGCTTTATGAGAGCTTTATTTTTTCTTTTTTGTTTGTTAAATTTTATCTTTGCAAATGAGATCACAACGCCTATTAAAGAGATAGAAGCTAGCGCAAATGTGCTTAACACCACGCTGATAAATGGCAAACTTTTTATCGCAACTGATGGTGGCACTGTTGAAATTTACGATCCAAAAGAGTCTAAATTTGACGAGATCATCAAAATGGATGATATAAAAACATATGTGAGCGACCATGAGAGGCCAAAAATTTTAAGTGTAGATGAGCTTGATGGGAAGATCCTCATCCTAAGCGAGGGCGACTACGCTACAAAGGTGCTTTATATAAGAGAAAATGGGCAGATGAGAAGCATAAAAATGGCTAATCAAGCGATAAAAAAGGCTCTATTTTTAGATGATGAGCATATAGCACTTGCCTCGATCAGCAATGAAATTTACTTTTTAAACCTAAAAAGTGGCGAAATTTATGATAGTTTTAAAATATCAATAGCCATGCTCTCAGACATGGAGATAAGCGAGGATAGAGGCACGCTAGCGATCGCTTGCGAGAGTGGCAAGGTCTATTTTTACAATGTTCGCACTAAAAAAATGGACAAAATTTTAGATATCCACACTGATAATATCTACGACATTGCCTATAAAAATGGCGTCATGATAAGTGGAGGCACCGACAGGATCGTTGGCATCTTCTCAGCTGGAACGCTAAAAAAGATAAACACTGGCTTTTTGGTTTATGGCGTGGGGCTTAGTAGTGACGGCAAGATTGCTGCATATATGAGCGATGAGATGAGCGATGTAAATTTAGTTGATAGTGCTAGCCTGGAAAATATCGCGATGCTAAAAACTGGGCAAAGCACGATAAATAGCATAGTTTTCATAAGTGACAACGAGGTCGTAACCTCTGCTTATGAGAAAAAAATTTTATTTTGGAGAGTTAGATGAATATTTCAAGCCTGATAGTCTATACGGATAACAAAAACGAGAGCGTAAAAAGCGAGATAGGCAAGCTAAAAGAGTGCGAGATCATCACTGACACAGAAGATAGGATCGTGGTGGTCGTTAGCTCAGAGAGCATCGAAGATGAGATCAGAGTTTTTAAGATGATAGAGGGCATTAGCGGCGTGGTGAGCGTTGCGATGGTTTATAGCTATCAAGAGGACGCCGAGGAGAATAGAGAGAGGCTTGAAGCAAGTGGCAAGATAAGCGAAATCTTAACAAGTGATGACGTAAAAGCCGAAGATATCGCATATGGCGGCAGTGTGCATTATAAGGTGAGGTAAATTTAACTCTCCTTGGGCTATAAAATTTAATCAATATGTTTATATGTTTTGCATATTTTAAACTTTCACTCACTCACCTTAGCAATCTACTAAAAATTATTTTAACAAAGCCTATTATTAAATTTATAATCGCAATATTTTCTTTTATAAAAATTTAAAATGGTCTGATCAAAAATCTATAAAAGAAAGGCAAAAAGGCTCAAATTTTACTTAATAAAATCGCGATTGTAAGTAAAATAATAATTTTATCAAAGTAGTTTTGAAACTTTTACTCTGCTATAAATGAAAATATTTACTTATTTTATCACTTTAAAACCCATAATGGTTCAAATATATCATGCGGTTAAAACTCTTTATGGAGTGAAATATCATAAAACATAAAAAATAAATTTAAAATAATACAAATTATATATCTGTAACTTTCTCTTATCTTTAAACCGAAAAAAGATATGCCAAACATAATTCAAAAATTTAAATAAAGAAATAAAATTTCTTACTTTATTTAAAGAACAATTTTTAATATAATGTTAAAACTATACAAGAAAATTTAGATAAAAATTCACTCAAGGTTTAATCAAACCGCACGAAATATACACCATATATAAAAATAACTATTCGCTAGTAATAGAAAAAACTTGACAATAATTAAATTATTAAAGAATAAATATATTGAAAAATAAATGCTTTTTATCAAATAAAGATCATCACCATTAAATAATAGTATCTTTAAGCAACTTTTCAAACTGCACACCATATCTTGTGCGATTATCATCTTTTAGCGTGATCTTGATGCTCTCAAACACAAAATTTGCTGCCTTTTTGATAGCATTTTGCATGCTTTCGCCATTTATAAGCGAGCCAAAAAGCACTGAAGCGAAAATGTCGCCAGTGCCACTTGCATGAAACGGTAAATATTCATGAAAGTACTCCACTTTTTCTTTCGTCTTTGCGTCATATGCTATGATGCCACACTCATTTTGCTTGTATCTAATACCCTTTAAAACGATCTTTCGCGCACCAAAACTAGCCAAGCCATCAAGCAGCTCTAAAATGTAATCTTCGCCATATCCCTCGCTCAAAAATGGCTTGCCACACATAAAACTTGCCTCAGTTATGTTTGGCGTGATGACGTGTGCCTTTGTGCAAAGCTCCCTCATCTTTGCCACAAATTTCTCATCAAAGCCGTGATAAAGCTTGCCGTTATCGCCCATGCAAGGATCCACAAGCCTTAGCAAAGAGCCGCTGTCAAATTCAGCAAAGACCTTCTCTATAAGCTCAAGCTGCCTAAAATTACCTAAAAATCCAGTGTAAATTCCATCAAAACTGATGCCCTCTTTGTGCCAAACCTGCGTTATAGCGTCAAATTCGTCAGTTAGATCACGGAAAGTGAAATTTTTAAAGCCAGTGTGAGTTGAGAGCAGTGCCGTTGGCAAGATGCACGTCTCGATGCCTTGGGCGCTGATTATGGGAAGTGCGACAGTGAGCGAGCATTTGCCCACGCACGAGATGTCTTGTATAGTTAAAATTCGCTTCATCTATCATCTTAATTTATAAAATTTAACGCCAGCAACGTCAGTTTGATAAACCGCGCCATCTTGCAAGAGCTTGTTTAAAATTTGCTTTGAGTGCTCTGAGAAATTTTCTTCTACATTTGCCGTAGTTTGCGGACGGCGCTCTAGCATGGCTAAAATTTCACTCTTGCTAAATTCATACTTTTGCTCTATCTTGTGAGCCCTAGCTATGGTAACTGGCACGCCATTTATCTTGCTTGCTAGCTCTTCAAGCCTGCTAGCATCAACGCCTTTTACGTTGTAAGCTGGCGGGCGATCTATCGTGCCCACATCCACTCGGCGCGGAGCTATCTCGTTTATGGCCTCATTAAGCGCTATAAATTCCTCTTCTTTGTCGTTAAATCCAGCCACGACCAAAATTTCAAGCACAAGCTCACCCTTAAATTCCTTGCGAAATTTAGCCATTGCTTTTATAAGTTCATTTATTTCTATGCCACTTTTGTTGCGGTCTATCTTTTTAAATGTGCTTTGCACGGCGCTATCAAGGCTAAATTTCACTATATCAAGCCCTTGCAAGGCTTCACAAATTTTTTGATCCCTCACGCCTGAGCCGTTGCTTAAGATGAGAGTTTTTGCCTTGCCCTTTATCTCATTTACTTTTGTGCTCAGCTCTTTTAAGTGCGGATAAAGAGTTGGCTCGCCATTTGCTGTAAGCGTGATGACATCGATATTTTGATGAACTTTTAAGGCCTCTTTTAAAGCGCTTATGATTCCATCAACGCTTGGCGGATTTTCTATCTCTTCAACTGGCTTTGCGCCCTTTAGCTCGCAATAAACGCAGTCAAAATTGCATGATTTTTGCTTTGGGCTTAGATCGATGCCAAGGCTCATGCCAAAACGGCGCGAATTTATCGGCCCAAAGATGATAGTGCTATCTTGCACTTTTTCTTTGAACCTCTTTTATAAAATATTTTGCGTTTTCAACTGACACATCAGGCAAGATCCCGTGACCAAGGTTGAAAATGTGCGGTGCGCCTTTCATCGTGCTTAAAATTTTATCCACGCCCTCATCGATCGCCTTTTTGCTATATAGCCTTGTTGGCTCCATATTGCCCTGAAGGACGTATCTTGGGCTAAGTTTTTCTTTTGCTAGCTCGATCGGCGTGCTCCAATCAACGCCAAAAACATCAAATTTGCCTGAAATTTTATCCAGATAGCCACTTATACCTTTTGGGAAAACTATGACTGGGATCTCTGGAAATTCAGCCTTGATGCTATTAACTATCTTGTTTATGTAGTTAAATCCAAACTCAAAATATGCCTGCTCTTCAAGCGCAGCCGCCCAGCTGTCAAAAATTTGCACGGCATTTACGCCAGCTTTTATCTGCTCTTTGACGTAAAGGATGAGCGCTTGCGTCACTTTTTCTAAAATTTGATGCAAAAATTCTGGATTTTCATAGAGCATCTTTTTGCAGACCGCATAGTTTTTGCTGCCACCACCCTCTATCATATATGTAGCTATCGTCCAAGGTGCTCCGCAAAAGCCAATGAGCGCCTTATCTTTGGCTAAATTTTCTCTTGTAAGTTTGATCGTGTCATAGACGTATGCTAAGCTTTTAACCGATCTTTCGACGCTAAGTGCATCAAGAGCTGCCTCATCACGCAAAGGCTTTGTAAAAACTGGTCCCTCCCCCTTTTCAAAGCGTAGATCCATACCCATTTCAAGAGGCACAACGAGAATGTCGCTAAACAAAATAGCCGCATCAACGCCAAGTATATTAACTGGCTGAAGCGTGACCTCGCTAGCCTTTTTATAGTCTTTACAAAGTGATAAAAAGTCCCCAGCCTGCGCTCGTACTCGCATGTACTCAGGCAAATATCTACCAGCTTGGCGCATCATCCAAACAGGCGTGTATGGCGTAGGTTTTTTAAGGCAAGCGTCTATTAAAATCATCAAATTTCCTTTAAATTTTTAAATGGATATTATCCAAAAATAGCTAAAGAAAAGATGTAGGAGAAATTTTAAGCGTAAAAACGCTTAAAATTTTAGTGATCTCCCTTGTGAAGAAAGTAAAGTCCAAGACAAAGTGCGAGGATAGAAGCCGCAAGATAGGCCATCTCAAGCGGTGTTGTAAAGCTTGCATGAAGCACTCTTTGGAAAAAATTTACGATTAAAACCATGACGATCACTTTGCCAAGCTTGTCTTTTAGCTCATCAAGCGAATGCACTTCAAGCACCTTGCTCTGCTTTGACTGCTTTAGCTGTGTGATCTCTGAGATGAAAAGCTCGTAAATTCCGAAGCTAAATATATAAAGAACAAGCGCCATCAAGTATAGATCGATCGCTCCAACGATCTCGACAACGACTTCTGAGTGGAAATTTTCAACGTGAAAATCTGCAGCAAAGAAATATTTACAAACCTCTAAAATCACCTTGCCGACATCATAACTTGCAATAATAAAAAGCACGATCGCACCTAAAAGTCCAAAGACTACCGGAAAAAGCGTGAAACTGTTGCTTGCAAGCAAAATTCTCTCAAATATTTTACGCAATAAAAACCCTTTTTATGAAATTTAAAAAGGGGGTATTTTATAGTTTTTTCCTTAAATTTTAGACGCAAAATCACAATTAATTTTAGTGCAGACTACTCCTGCATCTCGATCCATTTTTGTGCGATCCTAACGGCATTTGTCGCAGCTCCCACGCGGATCTGATCGGCACTGCACCAAAGGTGAAGCACATTTGATCTAAAATTATCAACCCTGATCCTGCCAACATAAGTCTCGTTTGTATCGCTTGAGATAGTAGGCATCGGATACTCTTTTTTAGCTGGATTATCGACCACGACGACGCTTGGAGCTTTGCTTAAAACCTCTCTTGCCGCATCTGCGCTCACGTCCTTGTCAAAGTGGATAGTGATCGCCTCAGAGTGGCTTCTAAGCACTGGCACACGCACGCAAGTAGCGCTCACTTCGATATCTTTGTGAAGTATTTTTTGTGTTTCATTGACCATTTTCATCTCTTCTTTTGTGTAGTCGTTATCCAAAAAGACGTCGATATGCGGGATCACGTTTAGCGCTAGGCGGTGCGCAAAGACCTTTGGCTCGCACTCATCAAGCTTAAATTCAAAAAACTTTTGCATCTGCACGACAAGCTCTTCCATGCCCTCTTTGCCAGCGCCGCTTGCTGCTTGATAGGTAGAAACATCAACTCTATTGATACCAAAAGCGTCGTTTAGTGGTTTTAAAATTTGCACCATTTGGATGGTTGAGCAGTTTGGATTTGCGATGATACCGCGGTTTTTCCACATGGCAATGTCGCTTGGGTTACACTCAGGTACGACTAGCGGGATATCTTTATCCATCCTAAAATGGCTGGTGTTATCGATGACTACTGCACCGCTATCAGCTGCAAATTTAGCAAATTTCTCTGAAACTGAGCCGCCTGCACTAAAAAATGCGATATCGATCTCATGCTCGCTAAAAACTTTCTCAGTTAGCTCTTTTACTTTGTAGTGTTTGCCCTTAAATTCGATCTCCATGCCAACACTTTTGGCACTTGCAAGCGGCAAAAGCTCGCCAACTGGAAAATCAACCTCTTCCATAACTCTAAAAAGCTCTTCGCCGACCGCTCCAGTAGCACCAACGACCGCTACGTTAAATTTTCTCATCTGCTCTCCTTGGTTTCTTTTAATTTTCTTAATTTGCATAATTTTACTAGCCAAAAACTTAAATTTTTACCTATTTTTTACTTCTTGCTTGCAAAAATAGATCTTTTGGCAAAATTTCATCGCCCTCGCTTAGTATCGCCGCACGCTGCACGACTGAGATGAGCTCTCTTATGTTGCCTGGATAGTCATAGCTCAAAAGCTCCTCTTTGGCTGCTTTTGAGAAATTTTTAGCCTCAAAGCCATACTCTTTGCAGCATTTTTCTAAAGCATCTTGTGCGATAGGCAAAATTTCATCCTTTCGCTCGCGAAGTGGCGGGATGAAAAGTGGGATCGTGTTTAGGCGGTAGAAAAGATCCTCTCTAAACCTGCCCTCTTTCATCGCAAGCTCTAAATTTGCATTTGTAGCGCAGATGATGCGAACATCTATCTTTTCGCTCTTTGTAGCGCCAAGCCTTGTTATCTCGCGCTCTTGAAGCGCACGAAGCAGCTTTGGCTGTAAATTTATAGGCATCTCACCGATCTCATCTAAAAATAGCGTTCCGCCATTTGCCAGCTCAAACTGCCCTTTTTTGGTAGTAGCTGCGTCGGTAAATGCGCCCTTTTCAAAGCCAAAAAGCTCACTTTCTATCAAATTTTCAGGTATCGCTGCCATGTTTAAAGCGATAAATGCCGCATCTTTTCTAGGTGAGTTTGCGTGGATAAATTTAGCAAAGACCTCCTTGCCAACGCCACTTTCGCCACTAAGCATAACAGAAGCGTCAGTCCTTGCAGCTTTTAGTGCGATATTTAGCGTCGCTTCAAGTGCCTTTGAAGTGGCTAAAAAGCCGTTATTTTCGCTTTTAGTTTCAACTTTTTTTATGCTTTTTGGAGTCTTTTGCTTTAGCGCCTCTACCCTTTTTATCGCCTCATATAGCGTTGAGACGTCAAATGGCTTGGTTAAAAAGTCCTTCACGCCAAGTCTCACGCTCTCGATCGCCTTGTTAAGTGTGGCGTTTCCAGTCATTATGATGACGTCAAATTTGCCGTTTAACTCTTTAATAAACTCAAGTCCGTCCATCTTTGGCATGTTTATATCGGTGATTATTAGATCAGTGTCGTCGCTTAGCTTTTTTAGAGCCTCAACTGCGCTCTTGTAGCTCTTGATGTTTAGCTCTTCATACTCGCCAAGTGCGATCTCAAGCGACTTCCGCATATTGATGTCATCTTCTACTATGACGATATTCATTTGATCTCTTTTTTATTGAAGTGTGCCGATGATAGCGGATTTTGGCTTAAATTCCACCATAAATCTAACTGGCAAAATTTTCAAATTTGAAGCATTTGTGACCTGTGCATTTTTGACATTTAGCTCATTTTTTATCATCACTTTTTTTAAGGCAAAGCAGTCAAAAATTTCATCTTTGTGTAAATTTAAAAAGCCAAGAGTTGTGGTATTTTCATCTTTAAAAGCGTCTATCTGGCAAAGAAATTTTGGTTTTGGATTTGGCGAGAGAGTCATCGCCTTTGAAAATGAAATTTCTTCAAAGGCAACTATTTGATTTTTCGTATCGACCTTCGCCCAGAAGATAAACTCCTCCAGGCAAAAGGCGAAATTTAAAAGTATCGTTAGTAAGAAAAGACTTCTCGCCACTTATCTTCGTCTATCTTAAGCTCCATATTTACCTTATAAAGCCCGTCTTTGAAATTTTCACTTACGATCCTTGCGTTTTTGACAAGGCCTTGGACCTTTGAAGTGATAGATGAGTCGTTTAGCATAGCGTCTCTTACGGTGTCTTCGGCGTTGATCTTTACGCCATAAAGCTTGCCTGCAAGCTGCGAATAAGCATCAGCCATCGCCGCTCTTTTTGCAAGAGTGACTGACTGAGCGTATGAGAGCGAATTTAGCGGAGCTATGCCCTCGCCTGTGGCTCTAAAAGTGGTCTCTCTTGGAGCGCTATCATATATCATCTTCTCTTTTTTCATCACCTCTCTAAGATCGTCTTTATCGACCTTTTGGATGACTACGTTGCGGTTTGATGTGCTAGTTGGCTCGCCCATAAAGCCATTAAATGAGCAGCCGCTAAAAATAGCGATCATCAAAGCAAAAGATAAAATTTTAACCTTCATAAACAACCTTTTTTATGCTTTTATTTAAAATTTAATAGCAAAATTTATTCCAAAAGCCCCATATCTTCGCTTGGTGCTTCTTCCTCATCTTCGCCATCATCTGCCTTAGGGCATCTTGCGATACTTACGACATCATCGCCATCGACGTTTACGACGATCACGCCGCTTGTATTACGTCCTGCTTTGCGGATGCTTTGCATATCGACTCTTATCATCTTGCCGCTTGATGTTAGCGCCATGAGGTCTTGCTCTTCATCAACCATCACAACGCCCACTAGATCGCCTGTTCTGCTTGTTAGTTTCATGCAGATGACGCCTTTGCCGCCGCGGTTTGTCAAGCGGTACTCGTCAGCAGTTGTGCGCTTGCCAATACCTTTTTGAGATATGCTTAAAATTTCTTGGTCATTGCTTTCGATGACTGCTGCGCCTACGACCTCATCGCCTGGCTCTTTAAATTTAATGCCAGTTACGCCGCGTGCAGTTCTTCCCATTTGGCGAACCTTGCTGATCTTAAATTTAAGACACATACCCTTTTTAGTAACGACAAATAGCATTGTCTCATCGCCTGAGTTTGCGTCCTCTTCGGCATTTACATTATCTTCATCGATCTCATTTTGAAGCTCTTCAACTTCAAGCACCTCTGTCTCAACGCTTAGCTCATTTTCAGGGTCAGTTACTGGCATATCATCGTATGTCTGAGCGATGAGTGCAGTTACTAGCTCGTCGTTCTCATCAAGGCTTATCGCTCTTACACCAACTGAGCGGATGTTTTTAAACTCACTTAAATTTGTGCGTTTTACGATGCCGTTTTTAGTGAAGAATGCTAGCGATTTGCTCTCGTCAAAGTCAGTTGTTGGGATGATCGCTTTGATCTTCTCATCAGGCTGCAACTGGATCAAATTTACAACTGCTTTGCCCTTTGCTGTGCGGCTTCCCTCTGGGATCTTATAGACTTTTAGCCAGTAGAGCTGTCCGCGATCTGTCACAAACATAAGCGTATCGTGAGTATTCGAAGTAAAGAAGCTCTCTATAAAATCATCATCATATGTGGTGACCGCTACTTTGCCCTTGCCACCGCGTTTTTGCTTCTCATACTGCTTACTTGGCACACGCTTGATATAGCCTCGGTGTGTTATGGTTACAACCATATTTTCATTTGGTATAAGATCTTCAATGTCGATATCATCGTAGTCGTCAACGATCTCAGTCACTCTTGGTACTTTAAATTTATTTTTGATCTCAAGAAGCTCTTCTTTGATCAAATTTTCAAGCAATGTCTCGCTCTTTAAAATTTCATCAAGTCTTGCGATCTCAGCCATAAGCTCGGCTAGCTCGGCCTCTAGTTTTTCTCTCTCTAGGCCTGTAAGCTTGCTTAGACGCATATCAAGGATAGCGTTTGCTTGAAGCTCTGAGAGGTTAAATTTACTCATCAAGCCTTCTCTAGCAACGGCTGTATCGGCACTATTTCTAATGAGCTCGATCACCTCATCGATGTTATCAAGTGCGATCTTTAGACCCTCTAAGATGTGGGCTCTTGCGCGCGCTTTTTCAAGCTCAAATATCGTCCTTCTAATGATAACTGTTTTTCTGTGATTTAAAAATAGCTTAAGTAGCTCGATAAGGTTAAAAACCTTTGGCTCTTTGTTATTAATAGCAAGCATAATAACGCCAAAAGTGCTCTCCATCGTGGTTGATTTAAAGAGATTGTTTAGCACGATATCGCTCATAGCGTCGCGTTTTAGCTCGATGACTACGCGGATGCCGTCCTTGTCAGACTCATCTCTAACCTCGCTAATGCCCTCTATCTGCTTATCTTTTACAAGCTCAGCGATCTGCTCGATAAGTCTTGCTTTGTTTGTCTGATAAGGCAGCTCGTCGATGACGATGACATCTTTGTTTGGCTTTTTTTCTATGTGGGTTTTTGCTCTTAGTTTGACCCTGCCACGACCTGTGCGGTAGGCCTCTATGATGCCCTTTTTACCAAAGATGATACCGCCAGTTGGAAAGTCTGGACCTTTTATAAATTCCATCACCTCTTCAAGTGTCGCCTCTTTGTTTTCAAGAAGTAGTAAAAGACCGTCTATTAGCTCATCAAGGCTGTGTGGTGGGATATTTGTCGCCATACCGACAGCGATACCGCTTGAGCCATTTAATAATAAATTTGGCACACGGCTAGGCAAAACATCTGGCTCAACCTCTCTATCATCGTAGTTTGGTACAAAATCAACCGTGTCTTTGTCGATATCTTTTAAAAGCTCTTCAGTAAGCATGGTCATTCTAGCTTCTGTATAACGCATCGCGGCTGCGCTGTCGCCATCAATCGAGCCAAAGTTTCCTTGTCCATCAACGACTGGATAACGCATAGAAAATTTCTGAGCCATACGAACAAGAGCGTCATAAACTGCTATGTCGCCGTGTGGGTGGTACTTACCTATGACTTCACCGACGATACGAGCTGACTTCATATAGGCACTTCTGCTGCCAACGCCGAGGTTATCCATAGCGTATAAAATTCTTCTATGAACTGGCTTTAGTCCGTCTCTAGCGTCAGGCAAAGCACGTCCAACAATGACGCTCATAGAGTAGTCAAGATAGCTATTTTTTATAGAATCTTCGATATCAACTGAAGCGATATCTTGAGTTAATTCAAGTAGATTGTCTTTCATTTTTATCCTTAAATTTAGCTTGAGGGATTTTAGCCAACAATTGATAAAAACTTGCTAAGGGCAAAGCGGCCTGGGTTAAATTTAACCCTTAAGCACGCTCGTAATATGTAGCTCCGTTTGAAAAACGCTTTGTGTAAAGTGGGGTATATGGCACAAGATCAGCGTGTCCTGCGTAGAGCCTGCCCTCTGGTTTAAGTAGCTTGTGCAGCCTTTCGACACACTTTAGTCTAAATTCATCGTCAAAATATATCATCATATTTCTTGAAAGGACGATATCAAATTTTCCAAGATTAAATATCGCATCATCAAAAACATTTAAAATTTTAAACTCACACCTTGGTAAAATTTCTTTTTTTATCTGAAATTTATCATCAACTTTTGTAAAAAATCTCTCTTTTTGAAAATCACTTAGTCTATTTAGGCTTCTTTCACTAAAAATACCTTTTTGACAGCTCGTTATAGCTTCTGAGTTTATATCGATGCCGACGATTGAAATTTCATTTTGCTTAAAACCTAGCTCATAGGCCAGCATAGCTAGTGAATATGGCTCATCACCAGTTGAACATGGCGCACATAAAATTCTAGCCTCTCCAAGATCTTTAGCATAGTAAATAACATCTTTAAGCTGTGTCAGCTCTCTGTAAAAATATGTCTCATTTACAGTTACTAAATTTAAGATATCTTGGCGCAAATTTGAGTCATATCTTATCATCGAAACTAGATCTTTAAAGCTCTTTATCTGGCGGTTTTTAGCAAAAATGCTAATTCTTTGAAGTGTAATATCTCTCTTTGGCTCTAGATCGACACCACAAAGTGTCTTTATAGTACTCATAAATTCGTTAAATCCATCCATGTCGCTTGGTGCTTTTACTTCCAAAGCTTCACTTCCCTTTGTATCTTTGTTAAAAAGCATTTAAAAAATCCTCCAATTCTTTTCTTATCATCATTAGATTTAACGATTTTAAATTTTGATTTAGTTCTTTAGCACGCTTTGGCATACCATAAACTATCGCACTCTCTTCATTTTCAGCTATGCATTTTGCCCCTGCTTTATAAAGTTTATCAAGTCCAGCCGCTCCATCATCGCCGATGCCAGTTAGTAAAATAGCTAGCACATTTGCGCTTTTACAAATTCCAACTCCAGAGCTAAACAAAACATCTACATTTGGTGTATATATTGTCTTTTCTTCAGGATTAGGTTTTGCACTTATTGGCAAAGTTGGCGCCACTAAGGTATTTTGTTCACATATATAGACAATATTTTCTTTCAGATTTGTTTTTTCGGTCAAAATTTCTACATTTATATTACACTCTTTTCCTATTTGTACTGCGAAAGAATGTATAAACATCTTGTTCATATGCTGAGCTATCACAACGACGGCACCATTTAGCTTTATGTCCTTTAATAGCTTCTTAATATGTCCAGGACCGCCAGTAGATGCACCAATTAATATTAATTTTTGTGCCACAAATTACCTTTTATTTTATTTTGTGCTTACTATATCGTCTATTTTGTATAAATTTTTACTGCTAAATATCAATAATAATTAGCAAATGCATGGTGTTTTTTATGAATGCTTAATGTATTTTTATGATTTTTTATTTGTGATCTTATATAAAAAGCTAAATATCTCAGCCACCGCCTTATATAAATTTGGCGGTATCTCTTGATCGACCTCGACCTTGCTTAAAATTTCAATGAGATCGGGGTCCTCTTTGATCGGTATGTCATGCTCTTTTGCGAGGCTTATTATCTTATTTGCTATCTCTCCAGCACCGCTTGCAAGCACCTTTGGAGCGTTATCTTGCGATCTGTTGTAGCCAAGAGCAACGGCTTTTTTCTTATTTACTTGCATCAAATTTTCTTGTCAAAGCCCACATCAAGGCCGCCAAAATTTTTAAATCTATCGTTTAGCTTCACCTTTGGTAAGGTTTTGATGTTAAAATTTGAAACGATTAGTCCAAGCTTTGAGATAGCCTGCTTTAGCTCGCTTGAATTTCCTAAGATAAGCTCTTTAAACTCATTTGTCTGCGTTGCCACCGATAGATCGATATAGCGTTTATCCACAAGCCCAACCATCACATTTATCTGGCCAAATTTCTTAAAATTTAGATCGATCTGGGCATAAAATTTATCCTTTTTGCCCTGCTTAAACGCGACATTTCCGCCCTCAACGCCGTCCCAGATGTATGGCATATAAGTTTGTATGCCTCCTTGCAAGCTTGAGACCATCTGGTGCATCTCTATTTGCGAGATCATCTTGTTTGCAGCATTTACGCTCTGGGTATTTTGGCTCTTTTCGCTTATGTTTAAAAGCGTGCTTTTTACATCTTGATTTAGCACCTTTGAAATTTCACTCTGGCTCTTTGTCGTGATGTTATTTATATCATTAGTGGCTAGTTTTAGATGCTTTAAAAGCGCCTTACTCTCAGCTAGATCGCTTTTTGCCGCACTTGCTTCTGGGTCTGCTAGGCTAAGGCTATGAGCTAGGCGCCTTGCCGCACTTTGGAGCTTATCTTGCAAGCTGCCCTCTTTTGAGACGTCGCTAACCTCATTAAATGCCTTTACAAGTCCTGCCTCATCGCCTATGTTATTTAGCATTTTTAGATCGTTTTTTAGGTTTTCAAGGATAGCTTTTAACTCTTTGTGATTTGAGCTAAAAGCCGCACTTTGATTTAGCTTTTCACTCGCTAAATTTGCTACCTTCTCGCTTAAATTTGAGATGAAATTCTCCATCTTGCCGATCTGGCTTTTTACCGCGTCTGCGCTTTGCTCTTTTGAGAAGTTTTTATCCAGAAATTTAGCCACATTATCAAGCTTATCCACATCTTTTAAAAGTGTTTTCATGCTTGAGTTATCAAGGAGATTTTTAGCGTCACTACTCGCTTTTTCAAGCATGGAGGTGAGCTTCATAAATGAGTTTTGATTGTCCAAGCTCTCATCATTTAGAGTTAAAATTTGACTAAGTAAATTTTGATTTGAGAGATTTTTTATATCGCTTAGTAGCTTTTGTATCGAGCTTGGCAGTTTTTCTGGAGTAAGCGCATCTTTTAAATTTGCTTCAAGCATGACGCCTGAGTTTTTGATCTGATCATTTAGCGAGCCAGCTTTTAGGTCGGCTATTGGTTTTAGAAATTCCTTTAGTTTTAGTGCAAGGCTCTTTATCTCAGGGCTTTCATTTTGCGCTGCTTCAGCATCTAAGCTTTTTGCAAGATCTGAGAGCTCGCTAGCTAAATTTGGAGCGATCTTCGTATCTTTTGCCTGAGATAAAATTTGCTCAGCTTTGCTAAGGCTTGAAGCGCTTTTTAGATCATCAAGCACCCTTGCAACTAGCTTACCAACGTTATCAAGAGCGTTTGAGACGCTCAGTTCGCTTGGCGCCCCAGCTGGCTGATTTTTAAAAAGCGAGCCTTCATTTTTGCGAACAGGCGCGTTTTGGGCGGCGTTTTGCCCAGTTTGAACCGAGGTGTTTGAGATATTTAGAGAATTTGCTACGTCCATTTTCTACTTTTTATTTTCTCTATCGGCAAAATTGCCATTTTGCTGAATAGTCGCGATGCCAGCCGTCCTTGCAACGAGCCTGTCGTTGTACTCTTTTCTCATGTGCTGCGGTATGGTCTTTTGCGTTAGCGCAAATAAAATAAGCCCAACATAAAGCACCAAATAGACATAGATGAAGCCAAATGCACCAAAAATTTTCATCGCGTAGCTCATAAGAAGCGGCGAGAAAAGCGAGGCAAAAGAGTAGCTAAAAAGTAGTGCGCGTGCCACTTGGACGCTCTTTGTCTTGTCTGTGATCTCGTCATTTGCCCTAGCTAGCGAAAGTCCGTATGTGCAAAAAATGCCGCCGCCAAAGAAAAACGAAAGTATGTATTGAACGATCAAATTTGAGCCATTTAGCAAAAATAAAACCGCACTGATTAAAGATATAACGCTACAAAGCAAGAGCGCTGGGCGTCTGCCATATTTATCTGAAAAGCCTCCGATAAATGTTTGAGCCAAAAAGCCCCCAGCCATCGCTATGGTCATAAAAAATGACGCCTCTTTTGCGCTATATCCTTGAAGCAAGACAAAGAGGCTTGCCATAGAAAAAAAGCCATTTATCGCAAGTCCTGCAATGAGCGCTCCCACAAGGGCTAGCGGGACGATGCCAAAAATTTTAGGGATGTTTATGGGTTGGCGCTGCGGGATTTGAGGCTGGTTGATGCGGATTAAATTTAAAGGTATGCTTGAGAGCATGATAAAGGCTGCGCTGATGATGAAAATTTCAAATGCGCTAAGATCAAGTGCTAAGATCAAAATTCCAAGTCCAAAGCTCGTGTAGAAAACGCACTCGTAAAAGGCGATGACGCGCGATCTTATCTTGTTTGGGATCTTAGCATTTAGCCAGCTTTCTATAACCATCAAAAGTGCGTAGTAGCAATATCCCAAAAATGCTCGCAAAATCGCCCAAAAGATCAAATTTTCACTTATGGCGTGAAGCATGGCTGAGACTGCAAATATAGCTGAAAAGATAGCAAAAGCCCTGATGTGGCCGGTGGTTGAGATGATCCTGTGCGCTGTGATCGTGCTAATT
>CAUSWS010000005.1:0-17102 GCA_963535265.1 uncultured Campylobacter sp.
AGCGAGATATTACCAAGACTTTACTTTGATTAAAATAAAAACGATTATCATAAAAGAATGTAAATTGAAAGCACAAATAATATTTTTTACAATCTAATAATCAACTTTACGTAAATTTAGGGATTTAGAGGGTTAGGATTAAATTTCATATCGAGATAAAAAAGTTATATATTTTTGCTATTTTCAAAAGGTAGAGAAAATTATTGATAAAATTTTAGATTATAAAAATCATAAAGATAATTTAAATTTTATAAATTTAAAAGGAGAGCAAGCGCCCTCCTTAGTGTTATACGTTTAGTCCTGTATTTCTTAGCATGACGCGTTTGCGATATACATTTGAAACCTCAGCAGCGTCGCCAACTAAAAGCGCGTTTGTAGAGCAGATAGCCGCACACATAGGCACTTTGCCCTCAGCCATTCTGTTTTGACCATAAAGCTCTCTCTCCTCGTGTGAGTTAGTTGGCTCTGGACCGCCTGCACACATAGTACATTTATCCATTACGCCTTTTACGCCAAATGCCCCATCTTTAGGAAACTGTGGCGCACCAAATGGACAAGCATATAGGCAGTATCCACAGCCTATGCACTTGTTTTTATCGTGAAGCACAATGCCATCAGCTCTAATGTAGAAGCAATCAACCGGACAAACTTGCTCGCAAGGTGCGTCGGTGCAGTGCTGGCATGCGATAGTAGTTGATACCTCTTTACCCTCGATGCCATCGTGAAGCGTGATAACCTTTCTTCTATAAATTCCTACTGGAAGCTCGTGAGCAGAAGAGCAAGCGACTTGACATCCATAGCAGCTGATACATCTATTAGTATCTACAAAAAATTTCATTCTTGCCATCTTATCTCTCCTTACTCTTTACCTAAGGCGTCTCTCTCGCCATACTCGTGATAAAACGACGTTTTAAAGGTGTTCTCTTCAGCTTTTTCTATGCGGCAAAGACCTGCGTTAAATTCTGAAATTTGAGTAACAGGGTCAAATCCGTAGTTAGTAACTGTGTTAAAGCTCTCGCCGATAACATAAGGCTTAGTGCCCTCTGGGTAGCGAGCTGAGAGATCGACACCTTGCATAACGCCAGCGAAGTTGTAAGGCATACAAATTCTATCTGGAGTTACCATATAGCTGTGATAGCACCTTACTTTGATCTTCGTGCCTTGTGGGCTGTGGATCCACATCATATCGCGATCTTTTATGCCGTATTTTAGCGCAAGCTCAGGATGGACGTTAGCAAACATCTCAGGTGTGATAGCTGAGAGGTATTTACTTGTTCTTTCGATCATTCCCGCACCACTTAAATTTACGACGCGTTGCGTGCTAAATACGATAGGGAATTCTTTTGACCAGTCTTTTGCTTGTTGCTCTGACTTAAATTTAGTAGAAACACGGAAATTTCTAGCTTGATCATCAAATGTCGGATACTTTTGGACAAGATCCCAGCGTGGTGAGTGGATAGGCTCTCTATGTTTTGGGATAGGATCAAGAAATTCCCAAACGATCGCTCTAGCTCTTGCGTTACCATATGGCACGACCCCTTTTTCACGGCATTTTTCTAAGATGATACCGCTGTAGTCCATGCTCCAGCTTGGTCCTATCTTAGCTTTTTCTTCTTCTGTTAGAGTGATGCCTAGGACTTTTTCTATGTTATCTCTAGTTATTTGCGGGTAGCCACCTTTTATGGCTGAGCCAACTAAAGTTGCCTCTTCGCTAGCTAGCTGACTAACGCCGTTATGCTCTAAGCCAAAGCGGTTTCTAAAGCCAGAGCCACCCTCTGCGTAAGGCTTGCTCATATCGTAAAGTATCGGTGTGCCAGGGTGTTTATCATCCCATGCTGGCCATGGCTTGCCGTAGTACTCGCCTTTTACCTCGCCGCCAAGACCTATTAGCGTATCTGGGTCAAATTTATCCCAGTTTGCTTGGTGACGTCTAAACATCTCAGCAGTTCTGCCGCCATAACCGATAGAATTTCCAACCCTTGCTATCTCGTTTGTCGCATCATCTGGCCATACAAAGTCATCTTTAACTTGTTTTAGCTCTCTATCTACGACAGCCATCTTCATGCCTTTTACGTACTCATCGTAAAAGCCAAATTTCTTAGCAAATGCAAACATTACTTCGTGATCGCCCTTGCTTTCATAAAGTGGATCAACGACTTTTGTTCTCCATTGTCCTGAGCGGTTTGTAGCGTTTAAGTGACCTTCATTTTCAAAGGCAGTTGCCACCGGCAAGATATAAACGCCATCTTTTCTATCTGAAAGGATAGAAATTTCATTTACAAATGGCTCGGCCACAACGATCATATCTAGTTTTGAAGCTGCTTCTTGAATTTTAGCTAGGTGCGCCATAGATGTAAGACCAGTTCCTTGCACCCAAAGAACTCTTAATGCACCACTACTAAAGGTATTTTCCTCTTTTAAGACGCCTTGCCACCATTTTGAAAGTGACCAGCCTTTTTCATTTCTCCAGTTTCTATCCTCTGGATTTTTAGGATCGTGGTAATAATACTCTTCAAAAACAGTGTTTTTAACTGGTGTGCCGCCTTGTTTTGGCTCTTTGGTTGAGACTGCAAAGCGTTTTACAAACTCATCATAATCAACGCCCCAGCCTTGGCAATAGTATTTCCAAGCTGCGTCAGTTAGTCCGTAGTACATCGGCAAGCTATCTGAGAGGTTACACATGTCGGTTGAACCTTGAACGTTGTCGTGACCACGGATGATGTTACAGCCGCCGCCTGGTTTGCCCATGTTGCCTAGGATTAGTTGCAAAATAGGTAAAATTCTCGTATTTGAGCTACCAACTGAGTGTTGAGTGATACCAAGTGCCCAGATCACTGTGCCTGGTTTTGTGTGAGCTAGGATATTTGCAGCTTCCATTAACTTATCAACTGGCACGCCTGTAACGTCAGATGTAACCTCTGGTGTCCAGTGCTCAGCCTCTTTTGCTATCTCGTCGATACCGTAAGTTCTATTTTTTATAAATTCTTTATCTTCCCAGCCATTTTTTAAGATGATGTGGATAAGTCCATAAACAAGCGCTATATCGGTACCTGATCTTTGTCTTAGGTATAGATCAGCGTGAGCGGCTGATTTTGTAAAGTTTGGATCAGCTACGATCACCTTTGCGTTGTTTCTATCTTTTGCTTGCAAAGTGTGCTTCATACCGCCAACTGGATTTGCCACAGCTGGGTTTGCACCTATTATAAATATACATTTTGAATTTGCAGCCATATCTCCAAAGTGGTTTGTCATCGCGCCATAACCCCAAGTATTCGCCACACCGGCGACTGTTGCGCTATGTCAAATTCTTGCTACGTGGTCGTTGCTGTTTGTGCCCCAAAACGCAGCAAATTTTCTAAAGTAATATGCTTGCTCGTTGTTAAATTTCGCAGATCCTAAGAATATAACGCTATCAGGACCATCTTCTTTGCGGATCTGAAGCATCTTATCGCCGATCTCATTTACAGCTTGATCCCATGAAATTCTCTGCCATTTGCCATCAACTTTTTTCATAGGATATTTGATGCGTTGTTTGCTGTGTGTAAGGTCGATCTGATCGATACCTTTTGAGCAGTGTGAGCCTTGAGATATCGGGTGAAACATCGCCATATCTTGACGAACCCAAACACCATCTTGCACCTCAGCCTCGATACCACAGCCTGCTGAGCATATAGAACAAATAGTTCTAACCTTTTTTGAGCCAGGGAAAGGATCTTTTATCTCCTCTGCGCTAGCGTGTCTGATCGTATCATTTTTTCCAAAAGCCATTGTAGTGCCAGCACCTAGTGCGGCTAGCTTTAAAAATGAACGTCTTCCTATACGTGCATCACTCATGGTTTTCTCCCTTAGTATGCGATTTTATAGTAGGTTTCCCAGTTTTTGCTTTTTTTATAAAGCACCTCTTTTTTGTTAGACTTGCCTACGACAACGCCGTTGCCATCAGGAGCTAAGTCATCACTGGTCACTTTTGCTACGGCTGAGACTGCGAGTACTCCGCCGGCAGCACCGACTTTTAGAGATTTCTTGAGAAAATCTCGTCTTGATCCTTGCATTTTTCCTCCTTACACCTCAATAACTTGAGAAATTTGGTTCGCTAATGTGTAAAATTTGCATATTTAGAATTTCTAAAATATCACAAATAGCCTATTTTAGGGCATTTTACTGCCATAAAGTTAAACTGTGTAAATTTAGCATATTTTTAAGTTAAGCAAAGTAAATATAAAAGCTTAATTAATAATGTTAAGTATTTATTAAAAATATAGTTAAATATACTTTAAAATTTATGAAATTTATTTGTAGTAGAAATTCTAGGGAGAGCTCCCTAGAAAATGTTATTTTAGATCGCTTTTATTTACGATAAATGGTACTGATCTAACGCCAGCTGCAAAGTATTTTTTGCGGAGATTATCGATCTTTGCGACATCTTCTTTGCTAACGCTCTTATCATCTACCTTGTAGTCTTCAGCGTAGTATTTTCTTAAAATTTTAACCTTATCGCTGTCACTCTTAGCGGCTTTTGCATCTTTGTAGATTAGTGAGCTTTTTTGAAGTGATGAGATGTCATGCACTGGAGTTAGGACGATCTCAACGTTGCTATCTTTTAGTGTTGTCTCGATCTTTGCTAGTTCAGCTCTGCAGTATGGGCACTCAGGGTCTGAAAACATGATAAGAGTTGGCTTTTTAGGATCGCTACCAAGAACGATGATGTTTGCCTTGTCTTCATCTTTATAAATTTTAGAAATTCCATTTGCGATGACCTCTTTTTTCACTTCAGCTAGGTATGATTTTTGCTCTTTTAGATCGATCACGTCTGGGAAAATGAAGTCGCCTTTTGTAAATACTATCTCATCTTGTGAGTTGCCATCTTTGCTTAACTTCACAACGACAGCTTCGATGTCGCCTGCAACTTTGTGACGGTCAGCTACCTTTACTTTTACGCTGCTATCAACCATTTGAGAGTAGAACTCCTCTATTTGCTTATCGCTTGCTGCCATTAGGCTAGTTGCCGCGATGATTGAGGCTAAGATCACTTTTTTCATTTTTATCCTTTTTAAAAATTTGGCGGATTATATTTGCTTTTTGTAAATGAATACTAACCGCGAAAAACCCTATCATTTCCCTGCTTCATTATGTCACTCTCAAGATCAAGTTGCTCAAGGTAGGCGATAACATACTTTCTACTTAAATTTAGCGCATCCTTAGCGTTTGTGACATTTACAAAGCCTTGATTTTTTATGATCTCTCTTAGCTTATCAAGCGCCATTTTTAGAGAATTTCTAGTGATAAAAAGGTTATGCTCTAGCCTTATGACTCTGCCCATTGCGGTTAGTTTTTTTAGGGCATTATCGCCACTAACTCTATCGATCTCAAGATCATCATATATATTATATGGCGCTGCTGGAGCGAGCTTACCACTTTCTAAAATTTCATAAATTTTCTCTTCGAGCCTAACTTTTAGCTTGCTTAGATCAACGCCTTTTTTGGTATAGACGCCACTATCTTTTGAGATCAAATTTATACTTTCAAGCTCATCAAGCGCTTTTTGGGCTAAATTTAAGCTAGCCCAAGCAAGTTTTAGGCTGATGCTTTGAGCCGAAAATACAGCAAATTCATTCTTTTCTATCATAAATTTAATGGCTGATTTTATCCGCTCAACCGCACTTAGATCGTAGATGTTTAAAGCCTTTTCATCGACAAAAACGTTTGATACTTTTTTGGCGATAGCCACGGCCTCTTCGTGATTTAGACCAAATCTTTGATAAGAAGAGATGATGCCAAAGCCATTTTTATGAGCCTCTTTTAAGATAGAAAATGCCTCAACAAAATCATGCTTTAAAAGTGCAGCTAAAAAGAGAATTTTGCCAGCTTTTTTTAGTGGCTCAAGCACAGGATTTAGCACTCTGCCACCGCCTATAACGCGTGCGTCTGAGATGAGAACAAAGGCCTCGTCAAATTTCAAAAACATATCGCTTTGAAATTTAAAGGTAACAAAGTAGCTATCATCTTTTTGGCTAAGCACAAGCACCTTTGCAGGGACGTTTTTAGCACCCACGCAAAATGTCACGCTTTGAGAGTGGATGAGATTTTTAGCAGTTACGACCGCATCGACCTCTCTAAAACCCCTAAAAAAGCCCTTTTTGCTAAGTAGCTGCCCCTTTTTTAGCTCGCTAAGCTGGATGCCAGTTAGATTAAGCGCCACACGGCTGCTAACTCCGGCACGCTCTACGAATTTATCGTGGCTTTGCACGCTTCTTACTAGCACCTCTTTGCCAGCGTCGTAGTTAAAAAGCTTCTCATTTTTGCTAACGCTTCCCTCTATGACGGTGCCAGTTACGACATTTCCGATACCTTTTAGGCTAAAAACTCTATCGATGTAGTATCTAAAAACGCCGTCCTCATCGCGCTTTTTGGCTCTTAGCGTAAAGAGATAGTTTCTAAGCTCATCGGTGCTTGCCTTATCCTTTATACTAACGGCGAAAATTTCTAAAATTTGCAGGTTTTTAAATTTAGAAATTTCATCTCTTATCTCTTTTTTTCTTAAATTTATGGTAGCCTCATCAACCAAATCGCACTTTGTAAGCGCAACGATTATAGATTTCACGCCAAGAAGATTTAAAATTTCAAGGTGCTCCAAGCTTTGGGGCATAAGCCCGTCATTTGCCGCCACCACAAACAAGCACGCGTCAAAGCCGTATGCGCCACTTATCATCGTTTTTATGAGATTTTCATGCCCTGGCACGTCGATAAATGCGATATTTTCGCTGTTTTTGCTTAAATTTGAAAAGCTTAGGTCTATCGTTATACCACGCTTTTTCTCCTCTTCAAGCCTGTCCCCCTCAAAGCCGTTTAGCTCCTTTATAAGTGCGGTTTTTCCGTGGTCGATATGCCCTGCTGTTCCTATTATTAAACTCATTTTTCTTCCGTTTCATTTATTATTTTTATTAGCGTCTCTACGTCCTCATCTAAAAGCGATCTAAGATCGAGCATAAATTTATCATTTTCTATGCGGCCGATCACCTTTTTTTGCCTAAATTTTAGCTCGTTTAAATTTGCGTCACCATTAAATGCAAGCGCAATGCTTGGTAGCTTTTTATTTGGCATAGCCCCACCTCCTACAAAGGTAGATGTATGCACGATCTCAAGCGGATTTTTTAAATTTTTATTTATAAAATTTGCTAAGCCCTCAAGCTCTTTTACGCTTTTATGAAGTAGTTTTTGCGTTGTGATTAGCTCAAATTCTTTGTTTAGATAGGCTTTTAAGCTCTCAGCCAAAAGTGAGATGATCACCTTATCGACACGAAGCATTCTTAAAAGCTGGTTTTTCCTAAGCTTTGCGATGAGCTCTTTTTTGCCGACTATTATGCCACACTGCACCGAGCCAAGCAGCTTGTCACCGCTAAAGCTAACTAGCGAAACGTCCTTTAAATTTTTTAGATCTGGCTCGTTTTTGTCTAAGTTAAATGGTAAATTCCCATAAAATCCACTTCCAAGATCAAAATAATCTATCAAATTTCGCCTGTTTGCTAGCTCGCTTAGCTCGTTTGCCGAGCTCTCTTCGCTAAAACCAACTATGTCAAAATTTGATCTATGAACCTTTACAAGTATCGCCGTCTCATCACTGATCGCCTCTTCGTAGTCCTTTAGCCTAGTTTTATTTGTCGTGCCGACCTCTTTTAGGATGCAGCCTGCGTTTGCCATCACCTCAGGCACTCTAAAACTACCGCCGATCTCGACTAGCTCGCCTCTACTAACGACGACCTCCCTGCCCTTTGCAAAGGTGTTTAGCACCAAAAATACAGCGCTTGCGTTGTTATTTACAACGATGGCATCTTCAAAACCAAAAGCCCTTGCTATTAGCGAGCCAACATAGTCATATCTGTTGCCACGGCTGCCGGTTTTTAGGTTGTATTCGAGGTTTGAATACCCAGTGATAACAGGTGTCGCTCGGCTTAAAATTTCTTTATCTATAACGCTTCTAGCGAGGTTTGTATGTATGGCAACGCCGGTTAAATTTAGCACCCTTTGAAGGCCAGCTTCGTTAAATTTATCATACTCATCTAGGATCAAATTTATTATCTCTTCGCCGCTAAAGCTTGCATTTTCATTTAAAATTTTAGCTCTTATTTCATCTAAAATTTGCCTTGCAAGCATAGTGACTAAACTCGTATCAAGCCCCGAGAATGCTTCATTTTTTATGATCTTATCAACTTGTGGGATATTTCTTAAATCGTTCAATTTGCGCTCCTAGTAAGTTAGTTTTACCAAGGCGTGATTTTAACATAAAAATATTATAAATTAAAACTTAGAGTAAAAAAAGAGGATATAAATTTCAGAGTCTATTAATCCCATTAATATTAGAATAAGCCCGTTTTTGATAATAGGAGAAACAATGAAAGAATTTGGCTTTTATAACGATTTTGACGATGCTTTGATGCTAAACGAGCAGATAGAGATCAACAACGAAAATGGCGACTATCTAGTCTCAAACTCTCCAAAGCTAAAGGCAAACATCATCGCACCTGAGATAAATTTTTACCTTAAAAATACCACCGCAAGCGTCTTAGAAAAAGCCAAAAATACCCTTTTACTCTACGAGGCAAGAGCGAGCGCCTTTGACATGGCAAAGGATGTGGATTACGAAAAAGAGGTCGGCAAAAATATTGTGATAGTAAGTAACTCAGGCCGAGCAGAGCTAGCAAATTTACTAAAAGAAAATGGCTACAAAGTGATCGAGCTTACGCACTTTGAAGTCAAATTTATATACGGCGCAGCTGGTGAGCTAAGCGTTTTGGTGCTTAGAGCAAATGATGAATTTGAGGTTGATTGCGACTTTTTCTTAGTTGAAAACGCAAGGGACTATATGCTAAAACAAAGTGGCTGCTACGAAATTTCAGGGCTAAAAGATGAAAAAGTGCTTGAAATTTTAAACGCAAAAAGCCCAAAATTTAGATACAAAAGCTTTACTCAATACGACTCTTCAATCTGTCAGTATCACGAGCGCAGAAGCGAAATTTGCGGTCGTTGCGCCGAGGTTTGCCCAACGGTTGCTATCTTAAAAGAGGACGAGACAAAGCACCTGGTCTTTTCAGCGATAGATTGCACAAACTGCGGAAACTGCATCAGCGTCTGCCCTAGCGGCTCGCTAGACTCGACGCTCATGCCACAAAGCTCGTTTACCACTATCGTTAAGCTTTACAAAGATAAGATCGCTCTCATCGTATCTGAGGAGATAAATTTAGAAGAGCTTAACGTGAGCCTACCGCAAAATGTCCTACCTTTTGTCATTCTAGCCCCGCATCTGCTAAGCCAAACGCACTTTTTGACGCTTCTTCAAGAAAGTGGCGCGAGTGTGATTTTATATAGCAAGAGCCTTGGCAAGGGCGAAAAAGACGCCATTAGCATCTTAAATCAAATTTATGAGCTTAAATTTAAAGAGCAAGCGATACACCATGCAAAAGACAAGGCTGAGCTTGAAATCGCGCTTAAAAAAGTAAAACTAATAGCTGGCTCTCAGCACTCGATCAACGAATACGCACTGCCAAAGAGAGAAATTTTTGCCAAAAGGCTTGAGTTTATCGTAGGTAGTGATGATCTTGGCGTCGTAAAAAGTGGCGAGATGATAAGATATGGCGAGGTTAAGATAAACGCTGAAACTTGCACGCTCTGCCTTAGCTGTGTTGGCGCTTGTAACGTAAGCGCTTTGGTGGCTGATAAGAAGACAAATTCGATTTTATTTAACCCAAGCGTTTGCACCGCCTGTGGCTACTGCGAGCTAAGCTGCGCTGAGAAAAATACCATCTCACTTGAGGTTGGCAAGCTAGCACTTAAGCCTGAGAGCTTCGTTTATAGCGAGCTTGCGCATGATGAGCTCTTTGCCTGCGTGGAGTGCGGAAAAGAGTTTGCGACTAAAAAGGCGGTCGAGAAGATCGCAGCGATCATGCAGCCACGTTTTGGCAACGACAGAGCCAAGATAAAAGCTCTTTACTGCTGTGCTGACTGCAAGGCAAAGATCATGGTGCAAGCCCAACTAAACGCGATGAGAGAGGATTTATTAAATGGATAAGAACATCACAAAGGCAAGGGCATATTTTTACGAATTTTTAGCTTATCCGCTATTTTTTCACACGAGCGATGAGAAATTTGCAAGGTGGAGAGAGCAGCTAAGCTACCTAGCGCAAAATCCTTTGAGCGAGCAAAGCGCAGAGGCATTTGCAAATTTAGAAGAATTTAGCTTTAAAGAGCTTGTAAATGAGCAAAATGAGGTTCTTTTTGGCTTTACAAATATCCCTTTAAGCGCCTCTTTTTATGAAGAGGGCAGAGACAACGGCGCGGCTAGACTTAGGGTGATACACTGCCTAAACCTTAGCCCATATAGGCGTGATAAGGAGCTTTGCAAAGATAGCGAGGACTATGTTGGCTTTATATTTTTAGCGATGGCTACGTTTTTAAATGACGAATTTAACGGCGCAAAAAATATCAGCGACAAGCTTTTTAATGAAACTTTAAATTTATTTGTAGATGAGTTTGGCTCGCTACTTTTAGCTCATAAAAATGCAAATTTCTTCCGCTCCTATGCACTCATCTTAAAAGACTTCATCGAGCTTGAAAGAGCTGTTTTAAGCGTAGAAGCACCAGCCAAGCCACAAGGCGATAGCGTCGCTATGGCAGCACTTAAAAAAGAGCCATTTCAAAGCAAGATGCCAACTATCAAAACCAAGCTTCACTGGGAGGAATTCTCTCCAGTCATCTCACACGAGTTTAAAGACTAGCTTAAATTTACTCTTAGCCTAGCTAGGAGTAAATTTAACATCCGCTTAGATCTCACAACTATTCTTAATATTTTTTAACTATCTTAGCCATTTGGTAGTAAATTTCTTTAAATTTTTACAAAGGATTTACAATGGTAATGACACACTACATGGAGCTTTTATCGCTCGATCAGCCTTACAATCTAATCCTCTACATGGTGATACCTATGGGACTTGCGGAGCTTTTAGTGGCAATGGAGTTTTTTACGATGTATCACATGGATAGCGGTAAAAATGCTGGCTTTAAGGCCGTTAGCAAATTTGTTGGCATAGTGCTTGGGGTCTATTTTACAGCTCTTGTGATCTACTTTTTAGCAAAAATTTATCCAACCATAAAATGGCGTGGATATGCCGATGTCATCGCTATCTACTCATATCTCATCGGCGTTATCCCACTTCTTGGCATCGCACTTTTAGAGCTAAATTTGATCTATAAAAACGCAAGCCAAAAGGCAAAACTAAAGCTTCATTTTTGCCTGCTCATATTTTTCTTGATCGTTGGACACGTCGCTATGATATTTGGCATGGTTGATCCTACTATAACAGGCTATAAGGCTGAAAATGGCGCGATGGATATGCAGATGAATATGCCAATGAACATGCCAGCAGATATGCCGATGCATGATCACCACAAGATGATGATGGATATGCAACAGATGAGTGATGATAACTCAACTAACATGCATATGCATCACTAAAATTTTTATAGCTTCTTGGTGCCTACTAAGAAGCTATAAAAATTTAATTCTTTTTTTCTGCTTTTAACAATCTATCTTCTTTAAAAAATTTTCTGAGTGATTTTTGCTCTTTTGGGCCTATTTTGTAGCTTATAAATTTAAGATACCACTTGATATCTTGCTCGCTTATGTCACGGCTTTTAGCGTAATTGGCTAATATATAATTTGGAATTTTTACATTTTTTTGTAGAAATTTTGCGACCAGTTTTTTGTAAAACGAGCCATTTTTTACGTAAGAAAATCTACCAAAAACAAAGGGTAAATTTGTCTTTTCGTGCCAAATTTGACCAAGGTCGTAAAAGCACTCTTTGCCCTCGCTTAAGTATGCCTTTAGCGCCCTGTCGCCTATGATCACCTCGCCATTTAGATTAAGCACTTTGGCTAGGGCGTTTGAGCTAGCTGAGGCAGGATCTGGCTTTGGGGCTGAGTTTTTGCGCACAAGCACGCTTTTTACATCTTTTTTGGCGACTATTCCAAAATTTAGCTTCTTTAAATTTGCCTTTTTGCTGGCTATGCTTGAAATAACCGCAGCGTCGATCTTTCTGGCATTTAGGGCTCTATTTAGCTTGCTTGGCACGCCCTTTTTAAACTCGATCGCCTTTTTTATCTGAGAGCTTAGTGGGGCTGATTTTAAAAATACGTGAAATGGGAGTAAATTTAGATAATCAATCTTTCCAAATATCATTTTTCATCTTTTACAAGCTCAAATTTAACTAGCTTATTCTCGTTGCAAACGTCGCAAAATAGCTGGGTTAAGCTCTCTTTTGTGGCACTATCTAAAGCATTTTCGTTTTTTAGCTTTATAAGCGTTGGCTCATTTATCTCACAAAGGCAGTCAAAGAGCGCGTCTAAATTTTTGCCGTAGTACTCTGGCAGGTCAAATTTCTTAGCAAAATACTCATGCATCTTCTCTTTTTCGAGCATCTTTTTGGCATCTAAGATCACGCTTTTCATTGCATCCTCTTCTCATAAAGCAGGTAAAAATGCTCGTAGTGATCGGGCGTGTAGTAGATAAGCCCGTCGTTTGAGTATAAAATTCTCTCAGCACCGCGCCTGCCGCCATTGTAATTTACATCGCACTCAAACCACTTTCTGCCATCAGCCTCAGGCAGTCTCTTTTCTCTATTTGAAAACCTATCCCCACCTATGCTTTTTCCACCGCTTATCTGCCATAAATTTCCGCTTTTTGCGTCCCAGCCAAGTTCAAGTGCCTCTTTTTTGGTTATGAAATTCTTTGGTAGCTTGTTAAATTTATAGATATAAAGTGCGACCTCATCTTTTGAGGTGTATGAGCCATTTTCTGCGAGGCTCTGGCTCTTTTGTCCCTCTTTGTTTAGCTGCTCAAGTAAAATTTGAGCGTTTTTGTTTGCCTCGCCGCCCTCTTTTGAAAAAAAGAAGGTACCGATGATGATGGCAATGACAAAGGCGACTAGAGCTGGCAAAAGTCTTTTGTTCAAATTTAGCCCTTAAAGAGTGTTAAAAACTCTATCGCCAGCGTCACCAAGACCTGGAACAATGTAGTTTTTCTCGTTTAGTTTCTCATCGATCGATGCCGTATAGACCTCGACGTCTGGGTAAATTTCGCTAAATCTCTTTAGCCCCTCAGGTGCGGCGATGATAGAGATAAATTTGATCTCTTTAACGCCTTTTTCACGCAAGAATTTAACCGCATCTATCGCCGTGCCACCAGTCGCAAACATAGGGTCGATGATGATCGCCATGCGCTCTTTTGCATCTTTTGGAAGCTTTGCGTAGAAAAACTCAGCCTGCGCTGTCTCCTCGTTTCGCTGAAAGCCCAAAAAGCCAACGCTCGCATCTGGTATGATGGTAAAGACGCTATCAAGCATGCCAAGAGCAGCCCTTAAGATAGGGCATATCATCACTTTTGTAGTAAGTCTCTTTGCGTCTGCCACCGCAACTGGAGTTTGGACTTTGACATCTTTTACCTTTAAATTTCTAGTCGCCTCAAAGATCATAAGGTAGCTGATCTCATCAACTAGCATGCGAAACTGAAAAGGTTGGGTATTTTTATCACGTAGAATGGTTAATTTATGCTCGATCAGTGGGTGCGAGATGAGCTTCACGTTTTGCATTTTTTATCCTTAAATTTACTGTTTTTAGAAGGTTTATCTTTACAAAATGCCAAAAAGAGTTTAGCCCAAAATTTGGGCTAAATTTTAAAATCCTTTTGCAAGTTTGGCTCTATAAGCCTCAACATCAAAATCTTTTACTCTCGCTACGCCATCTTCAACTGCAGCTTTTGCAACTGCTGGAGCGACCGCTGTTAGCACGCGCTTGTCAAATGGTTTTGGGATGATGTACTCTTTGCCAAATTTTAGCTCGCTAACGCCACTTGCTTTTAAAACTTCAGCTGGCACTGGCTCTTTTGCAAGCTGCGCAAGCGCTTTAGCTGCGGCCATTTTCATATTTTCAGTGATCTTTTTAGCCCTAACATCAAGCGCGCCTCTAAAGATAAATGGAAAGCCCAAAACGTTATTTACTTGGTTAGGATAGTCGCTTCTGCCTGTGCCCATCATAACGTCATCTCTTACAGCTACGACATCCTCTGGGAAGATTTCAGGCACTGGGTTTGCCAAAGCAAAGATGATAGGCTCTTTGTTCATTGACGCTACCATCTCTTTTGTCACAACGCCAGGCTTAGAAAGACCTAAAAACATATCAGCGCCCTTCATCGCATCAGCCAAAGTCCTATCCTCGGTCTCAAGCGCAAATTCAACCTTCTCTGGAGTTAGGTCTGTTCTTTTTGAGTGGATGACACCTTTGCTATCTATCATCACGATATGTTTTGCGCCAAGTGCTTTATACATCTTCGCGCATGCGATGCCAGCTGCACCAGCGCCGCTAACTACGATCTTTATCTTAGATATATCTTTGCCAGAAATTTCCATCGCATTTATCATACCAGCGCTTGTTATCATCGCTGTACCGTGCTGATCGTCGTGCATGACTGGGATATCGACTGCTTCTTGAAGCTTTCTCTCGATCTCAAAGCACTTTGGAGCGCGGATATCTTCTAAATTTATACCGCCAAATGTCGGAGAGAGAGCCTTGCAAATTTCAACGATCTTATCAGGATCATGCTCGTCTAGCTCGATGTCAAAGGCATCAACGTTTGCAAATTTCTTAAATAGCACCGCCTTGCCCTCCATAACTGGCTTACCAGCGATAGCGCCGATGTCACCAAGTCCAAGTACAGCCGTGCCATCAGTGATGACAGCCACCAAATTTGCTTTATTTGTATATTTATAAGCTAGCTCAGTGTCTGCATTTATCTCACGGCATGGCTCAGCAACGCCTGGTGTATAGGCCATTGAAAGGTCTCTTGAAGTCTCGCAAGGTGTCTTTACCCTGATCTCGATCTTACCGCCGATGTGGTAGTTTAGTGCCTCTTCTTTAGTTACATGTGTCATTTCTCTTCCTTTAATAAATTTTGTATTCTGTTTTTGATCTCGCTGCTACCTACTACTTCAAGCACTTCAAAGATACTTGGGCTCACGCTTGAGCCAGTTAGCGCTATCCTCAAGGCTTGAGCTAGGTCTTTTAGTTTTAAGCCATTTTGCTCTAAAAATTTATTAGTTAGCTCCTCGTAGCCTTTAGCGTCAAGGTCACGGTCTAAAATTTGAGCAAATTTCGCCAAAATTTCTTTGCTATTTTCATTTATAAATTTAGCCCAAGCTTTCTCATCGTAGCTTTTTGGAGCGTTGATGATCGCATTTGCGCTATTTGCCATTTCGATTAAGGTTTTTGACCTCTCACGGAGTGAATTTAGCAGTAGCTCGCCCTTTACCAAAGCCTTAAAATCAACGCCAAACTCGAGCATATCGTGCGCTAGCCTCTCATAAGGCAAAGTTTTTATATAGTGAGAATTTAGCCAGTCAAGCTTTTGAGCATTGTAGGTACTTGAGCTTTTGTTGATATCGTTTGGATTAAAGTATTTAAGCATATCCTCAATAGTAAAAATCTCATCATCGCCGTGACTCCAGCCAAGACGAACAAGAAAATTTAAGAGCGCTTCAGGCAGGTAGCCCATCTTTTTATACTCCATAACGTCAGTTGCGCCATGTCTTTTGCTAAGCTTTTTGCCGTCCTCGCCATTTATCATAGCGACGTGGTAAAATTTAGGTGTTTTAAAGCCAAGCGCCTCGTAAAGAACGATCTGTTTTGGGGTATTTGAGAGGTGATCGTCGCCGCGAATAACGTCTGTTACGCCCATTAGCGCGTCATCTATCACGACCGTGAAGTTATATGTCGGTGTGCCGTCGCTTCTTGCGATGATGAAGTCGTCTAAGATATCTTCAACCTTAAATTTAACCTCGCCCTTTATGCCATCATGTATGACGATCTCGCCACTAAGTGGGGCTTTTATACGGATAACTGGCTCTATGCCAGCTGGAGGTGTGCCTTTAAAATCTCTATATCTATTATCATATTTTGGGCGCTCTTTTCTTGCCTCTTGGCTAGCTCTAAGCTCCTCAAGCTCCTCTTTGCTCATGTAGCATTTGTAGGCTTTGCCCTCATCAAGCAGCTTTTTAACGTACTCTTTGTAAAGATCAAACCTCTTTGACTGATATGTCACTTCGCCGTCGTGATCTAGCTTGCACCAAGCAAATGCCTCTTTTATGGCTTGTGTGGCTTCTTCTGAGTTTCGTTTTAAGTCAGTATCTTCGATGCGGAGCAAAAATTTTCCATTGTTAGCTCTTGCGTATAAATAATTATAAAGAGCTGTCCTAAGTCCGCCTATGTGTAGGTATCCAGTAGGCGACGGAGCAAATCTAGTAACTATCATTTTGTGCCTTATTTTTATGTTATAATTGCCCAAAATTATATTTACTAAATACTTAAATAAAGGTTTCATTATGAAAAAATTGCTCTTTTTGGCTGCTGGCGTGTTAAGTGCCCTAAATTTATATTCAGCTCAGATGATAAACGGCATCGCAGCTATCGTGGAAAACGAGCCTATCACGCTTTACGAGGTTTATAGTTTGAAGGAACAGCTAAAGACAACAGAGCAGGACGCTTTGAATTTGCTTATCAGAGATAGACTTGAAGATGCACAGATAAAAAACTTAAATTTAAGCGTGACACCTTTTGAGCTAAACGACAGGATCGAAGTGATCGCAAAGCAAAATGGCATGACAAATTCGCAGTTTAGAAGCTCTATCCAAGCTCAAGGCATGGACTTTTTGGACTTTAAAAACAACTTAGAGCACAAGATGCTTCAAGAAAAGCTTTATAAAAGCATAGCTGCTGAGGCTGGCAAAAATATAAATGAGCAAAAAGCAAAGGCGTATTTTGACGCTAATCCTGATAAATTTAAGGTCTTTAGCACCGCTAGAGTCGTAGTTTATAGAGCAAAAGACCCAGATCTGCTTGAAGCTCAAAAGACAAGCCCGAAACTGCTAGACGGCGTGCAAACACAGGAGGTCAGTTTGGACTATCAAAGCATAGATCCAAGGCTTGCTGCGATCATCTCAAGCACAAATAACGGCGACTACACACAGCCTTTGCAAGGACCTGACAGCTTTGATATGTTTTT
>CAUSWS010000006.1:0-16186 GCA_963535265.1 uncultured Campylobacter sp.
CGGCTGAGAGCCTCTTTGGCGAAGATGATAGTATGAATGATGTGAAGATAAATTTCGTCACTATAAATGATGAATTTGACATCAAGCAGATCTTGAAATTTGAGCAAGAGAGCGTTGGCATCTACCTCTCAGGGCATCCGCTTGATGACTATAAAGATGAGATAAATAAGATCAAATACACACTAAGCTCGGAGTTTGAGAGCTTGCCGCAGAGTGCTGAAATCTTAGTGGTCGGCAAGATCGAGGACTTTAGCACGAGGATCACAAAAAGTGGCAAAAAAATGGGCACTATAAATGTGCTTGATTTTCACGGTAACATCGAGATCGCCGTCTTTGAAAGGGAGCTTGGCAACATCGAAGATATCGTAAAAGACGAGGCAAAGCGCGATCTGCCTTATGCATTTAGGATAAATATCTCGCGCGACGATCAGTTTGTTAGGACAAATTTAAATGAGGTTTATAGCCTAGAAGATGCGCAAAATTTAGACTTTAAGACTAGAAAACTAAAGCAAAGCTCTAAATTTAGCAAAAATGAAGAGGCGAGCGCCCCTCAAAAAGTAAGAGAGTATGCCGAACTAGAGGTGCTTTTAAGCCTTAGCGAGCTTAGCAGGCAAAAGCTGGAGCAAATTTACTCGCTAGTTTTTAGCAAAAATGCTCCAAATAATCAAAAACGGCTAATTTTGAAGATAAAAAATGAGGTAACTGGGCAAATTTTCATATATAAGACTGAATTTATCGTAACCGATGAGGTCGCAACAGAGATAGAAAAAGTGGCAGCTTCGGCGTAAATTTAAGGACAAGAGATGTTTGGTATTTTTGGAAAAAAGAGCCATTTTTTAGATGAGCTCGTGATAGATAAAGGTAGCTGGATACAGCTTATAAGTGCTTGTCTTGGTAGAGCGATGCTGCTTCAAAAACGGCTTTTTAAGCAAGTTGTTGAGGCTAGCAAGTGGCAAGCTGACTTTGAAAGCGGCAAAATTTACTTTGATGAAAAAGAGTTTGATATGCAATTTATCGGCTCTGAGAGCTTTTCGTCAAACACTTGGCTTTGGGGCTATGAAAATGTAAATGGCTTTGACGAGCGCTTGCTTGAGCTTGCAAATAGGGCGCGTGAGTTTGGCGAGAAATTTGGGCTTGATGTGTTTAGCACGGCGCAGTTTGAGCTAGATGAAGAGATAAATGGTCACACGATTAGCTTGGTCGCTTGCGTGGCGCTTGGCGATGAGCTAAGCTACTATAAGATCGATTACGACGGAGGCGCTGCGTACGTTGCATTTAGGGCTGAGGCTATCTTTAAAGAGCCAGTTTTAGCAAATGAAGTAATAAGCGTAGTAAATGAGTGCATAAGTGCCTATGAGCTTGATCACAAGCTTTTTATAAAAGGATTTTTGCTTGGCTGTGGCGTGAAATTTGATGAAAAGCCTAACGAGATCGTAGCTAAATTTCATAACGAAGCAAGTTTTACATTTGATGAGCTAAATAGGCTAACAAGCGTCTCCGCGAAGCTTTAAACTTATATTTTGGCTGGGTTATTAGGCGCTTAGCTTAATAATCTAGCTCTTTTCTTAGTAAATTTATCTCATCTATCACCATTTGTGGCTTGAGATCTCTCATGCAAGCATGCGTTTTTATCGGGCAAACTCGCTTCATACAGGGCATGCACTCTAAATTTAGATGCACTATCTTTGCAAATTCATTGCCCCAAGGCGAGGTTTCACTAAATTTTGTCGGTCCAAAAAGAGCGATAGTTGGCACATGAAAGGCGGCAGCTATGTGCATAGGGCCGCTATCGTTTGTGACGAAAATGCCATTTTTGCTAAGCCCAGCTATGCGCTCACAAAGCTCTTTGACGCTTGTTTTGCCAGCTAAATTTTGGCAAGTTGCGCCGTTTTCTTTTAAAATTTGTTCAATTTTTTCGCAAATTTCTTGCTCGCCTTTGCCACCAAAGATGACTATCTCAAACTCATCTTTGAAATTTAGCGCCACCTGCGCAAAATACTCTGGATACCATCTTTTAGCACTTCCGTAGCTCGCACCTGGGTTTAGTGCTAGCGTTTTTTTGGCTGAAATTTTAGGTGTAAAATATAGCTTTAGCTGAGTTGAAATTTCGCCCAAGCCAATGGCATTTTTTACAAAATTTACATATTTTAGCACTTGATGAAGGACGGTTTTACTCTTTTTAAATATGGCTTTTTTCTTAGCGTTTATAAAAAATAGTAAAAATTTACTAGCAAATGAGCTCCTAAAGCTAAGAGCTAGATCAAATTTGCCAAGACTTTTTGCGCTTTTTGCAAGAGATAAAAGCCTAAATTTTGTTTTTTTGCTCTCATCAACGACCACTTTTTCGCAGTTTGGATGGTTTTTGTAAAGCTCGCAGGCTACAAATGAGCCAAAAAAAACGATTTGTAAATTTTTCTCATTTTGTACTAAATTTTCTATCGCAGCGCTTGCCATTACGCTATCGCCAAGCCAGGTTGGAAGCTCGATAAAAACTCTCATTTTAAGGCGTCTTTTATCACTTCAAGCGTAAGAGCGGCGTTTTTTTCGATGCTAAAATTTAGCGAAAGCTGGTAAGCCTTCTCTTGCAGACTTGCTAAAAGCTCGTGATTTGTGAGAATTTCATCTATAAACTCTATCGTGCTCTCGTCGCTTGGATTTTGAAGCACAAATTTATCTTCTAGTATCTCGCTAGCGCCATTTTGAGCCGTCGTAAAGACCACGTTTTTAAAGCTAAGCGCCTCTAGCACGACATTTGAAAATGGTTCATAGTGCGTTGGAAAGATAAAAATATCGCTCGCTTCATAAAATTTAGCCGTGCTTTTTTGCTCGCCGACAAAATAGGCGTTTAGCCCAAGTTTTTTAGCTAGGCGTTTGTAGCTTGAGATGTTTTTATCTTTGCCGACAATGAGCGTATTTACGGGAGTTTTTAGCTTTGAAGCAAGGAGCAAAAACTCTTTTAGCCCCTTTCTTTTAAAGCCATTTCCCACAAAAAGTAGGGTCGCAAGCTCAAATTTAAGTCCAAATTCCTCACAAAGTGTGAGCTTTGCCTCAGCTTTTTGCACTCTTTGGGGTAAATTTACGCCGTTATAAATGGTCGTGATCTTCTCTGACTCTATGCCGTAAGTCGCGATAATCTGCTCTTTTATGAAATTTGAGTTTGCAATGATCTTTTGGGAGTTTTTAAAGCACTTTTTCTCTAAGTATGGATAGACGAAATTTAGGGGATTTAGCCACCAAAAGCTCTTTGTCGCCCTATAAACCTTGTGCACGCCGTCTCCTGCCCTGTAGATGTCAGCGCAGCTTACTCGCTCTAAGCTAAAGTAAAACTCATCCTCTCTTTTTTGGCGTTTTACTTGGCGGTTAAAATTTAGAGCTTTTTTCCAAGAAGAGACGCCAGTGTCGCCAAGATATGAGCGAATTTCTGTTTGGATACCAAGCTCATTTAGGGTCTTAACAAGCCTTCTTAAGTATCTTTCAGCACCTCCAACTGCGTTTGGATTAGTTCTTAAAAATACTATTTTTTTCATCTATAACTCCTAAAGCCAGTGCCCAGATAAATAACATAAGCAATGCGTTTTCATGGTGAAATGTTGTATTAAATAGTGATATAACATTATTAAATAATAGTATCAATAATCCACAAAAAACAACGTTTGATGTCTTGATATTTTTTATAAATTTTATAAAAAGAGATAGCTGAAATACCAAATATGCAAGTAGTGCAAAGATTCCTTTTTCTGTTAAAAATGTTAAAAAAGTGTTGTGCGCGTGGCTAACTCTAACCTCAGAATTTCCCGGGAAAAATGTAGTTATATCTATATCTTTAAAATTTCCTAAACCTATGCCAAACAATGGATTATCTTGCCATGTGTAAAATGCTGAGTAAAATATAGGCCATCTTGTCTCATTACTTGAAATACCCTGTGATATTTTATAGACAAATCTAGCATCGTTTTGCATTACAAACGCTAAAGCAATGATAGTTAATACAAAGATAGAGATTACTGATAGTGTAAATTTTATATTTATATGTTTTTTGATTGTTAGATATATGAGTGTTGAAAATATTACAACCGGAAGTAAATACATAGTAGCACGAGAACCAGCGATAAGAATTCCACAAGTAGAGATAATAGCTATGACAAAGCACGAACTTTTTAAAAATTTATCCTTGCTATCAACAAAAGAAAGACTTACTAAAAGCACTAGTAGCATAAAAATGGCACTGTGATTTACATGACCGATTGATTTAAGCTCAAAAAGCGCCATTGGGTCGTTTGATGTAATTTTTTTAACACAAGCTGGTATAAAAGCGACAATAAAACCAGCAAATAGTGCATAAAACATAAATTTAAAATTTATTTTTTCTATTCCAACAGTCCTAACAATAAAGAAAAACAACATACATCTTAATGGATCAAGTGCTCTTGAAATAGGAGTGTTATTTAAAACGCAGCTTATAAAAGTGGCCAAAACAAAAACAAAAAGAGAGATGTTGGTAACATCAAATTTAAATTGCTTTTTTTCTTTAACGCAAATATAAATTCCAACCAAAACAAAAAGTATGAGTGAAATTTGTTTTAATCCTTCGGTAACTGGTAGTGTAAACAGCATCACAAGCAAAAAAAAGTTGTAGAGTTTTGACGCAATTTCATTTTTCATATGTATCCTTTAAAATTTAAGTTTGCATTTTATCATTGATGAACTAAAAATAATATACAATATTAACAAAAAGTTAAAAGGAAGTATCGTGCATGGCGTGAAAATAAGCTTTATAGTGCCTGTTTTTAACAAAGAGGAGCATATTATAGATTGTTTAAATTCGCTGATATCTCAAGATTTTACTGACATTGAGATAATAGTTGTAGACGATGGAAGTAGTGATAATACACCACAAATTTTAAAAGAGTATGAAGATAAAATAATATTAAAAACAAAGATCAATGCAGGTGTAAGTGCTGCCAGAAATGACGGTATATTGCTAGCTAAGGGAAAATATACTATCTGTGTCGATGCTGATGATTACGTAGAAAAAGACTATGCTTCATCTGTTTATAGTATTGCTGAAAAATTTGATGCCGATATTGTGATAACAGATATGTGTAAGGTTTATAGTGATAAAAAGCTAATCTTTAAGGATTTTGAGACAAAAGAGGATGGTATTATCGATAAAAATGAGTATCTAAAAAGACTTTTAGCATCAAGGCACAACAAAGTTTTGCATAATGCTGCAAACAAGGCAATAAAGACTAAAATTTTAAAAGAAAATTTATTTCCAGCAGGGATCACACAGGCTGAAGATTTTCACGCTGTGGTGAGAAACGTTATCGCTTCAAAGACTCTTGTAAAACTAAATAGGACGTTTTATAACTACAATATCGGAGAAAATAATACAGGTGGCTTTGAAAAGCTAAAAGCTGTGGTGGATCATAAATTTGTCTATGAGGACATAATCTCAATTTTAAAAAATAAAAATTTAGCTCTTGAGATGGTGCCTGATCTAGAGTTTAGAAAGATAAAAAGTGTCTATATGCCAGCTATTTCATCAAGACCAAATTTGAAAAATAGTAGCTATGTAAAGGCGCTTGATCTTTTTTATGAGGATATTGATAGCATTATAGGCTCAGCTGGTTTTTCAAAGCTTAGACTAAAACAGAGAATTTTGCTTAAAATATTAAAAAATGTAAAATCATACGAAAATGTATCAAAAATTTTAAAAATCTTTAATACAATAAATGGCTTTTTATCAAATAAAAAAATGAAAGAATTTAAAGAGTAGAAAATGATAAACATACTTGAGCTTGAAAGCTCTCTTGGATTTGGCGGGCAGGAGCACCGCACTCAGCGTGTAATAAATGGACTAGATAAGAGTAAATTTAAGGTTTTTTATGGATTAAACCCTGGCTCAAAAAGTCTTGAAAAGCAAATAGAGTGCGAATTTGTCGAGTTTAACCTTAAAAAGTCTTTTAATATCTTTGAAATTTTAAAAATTTGCAAATTTGTAAAACAAAATAATATAAAAATCATCTCAACTCACTCGGGCAAAGATGGCACCATAGGCGCTATCGTAGGCAAAATTTGTGGCGTTAGTGTGGTTCGCACTAGGCATTTGCAGCTACCTATAAGCTCTCCCATACCTTACAACCTAAGCACAAAAGTGGTTGGTGTTTGCAACTCAGTTTGCGCTGATCTTATCAAAAGAGGCGTCAAAAAAGAGAAGGTGCTAAAAATCTACACTGGCATCGATACGCAAAAATATACGCCAGAATTTAAGATAGACATGAAAAAAGAATTTGGCCTAAGTGACGATGTGGCGGGCGTTTGTATCGTCGCAGTGCTAAGAGCAGCTAAAAATCACAAGCTATTAATCGATGCGTTTAGTGAGCTAAATTTAGAAAAATCAGCCCTTTTTATCGTGGGTGATGGTCCTCAAAATAAAAATTTACACGAGTATATAAAAGATAAGAAAAATATCTTCATGCTTGGCAACAGAACCGACGTGAGCGACTTTTTGGGCTCGCTTGATATCTGCGTGCTACCTTCAGACATGGAGGCTATCGGCGGAGCGCTACTTGAGGCATCTTCGTGCAAGCTAGCTACCATTGGAAGCGATGTGGGCGGCCTTGGCGAGGCAGTGAGTAATGGCAAAAGTGGCTTTTTGTTTGAAAATGGTAACAAAGAGGAGCTAAAAAAGGTACTTGAAAAGCTCATTTTGGATGAAAATTTAAGAAAACAGATGGGTGAGTTTGGCAGAGAGTATGTAAAAGAGACATTTAGCATCGAAAAAATGATAGAAAACACACAAAATTTATATATGGAGCTTGTAAAATGAGCGTACCAGTTTTGATGTATCACCACGTGCTTGAAAAGAGCGGCTTTATCGCCAGCAGCGTGGATGAGTTTAGATCGCATATGAAATTTCTAGCCGAAAATGGCTATAAAACGTTAAGCATAAATGAATTGATCGCGTACAAAAAGGGCGAGCTTGAAGTGCCTAAAAAGAGCGTTTGTATAACATTTGATGATGGCTGGATGGACAACTACATCTATGCCTATCCTATCGTGAAAGAATTTGGACTAAAAGCAAATATATTTATAATAACTGGCTGGATAGAAGCGGCGCAAAAGGCTCATGAGATGAGGCCTGCTAGCTTTTTAAACGTCGATCATAACGAGTGCAAGAGACTTGCTCCAAGTAGGCCGCAAGATGTGATATTAAATTTAGAGCAGATTGAGAAGATGAGTGACTGCTTTTACTTTCACTCGCATACGCATGGGCATTTTGATGGATATTTTGGGCAGCTTAGCTTGGATGAAGAATTTGGCCTTTGTCGTGAGTTTATGAAGAAAAACTTTGGCTTTGAGGATGAAGCACTTTGCTGGCCAAGGGGTAAATATAATGATGAATACCTAAGTACTGCTAAAAAGCATGGTTACAGCGTATTTTTCACTACAAAACGTGGCATTAATAAAGCTGATGGTAACCTTGAAGAGATAAAGCGCATTGTTACAAAACGTGATGAAAAATGGCTTAAAAAGACCATGTTTATCTATCAAAATGACTTTTTGGGATCGATCTACGCGGCGATAAGGTCTTAGTGGGCTAAATTATTTGGTAAAAATTTTCTTATTTTTGACTATATGCTTCTCGTAAAATCTTGAAATCTTGTATGAGAAATCTTTATTACATTTTTTAAAAAGAGAATTTATCTTCTCTTTTTGCTTTCTTTGTATCTCTAAATTAGAGTTGTTAAGCTCCTCTGGATGAAAAAATATATTGCTAAAGTACATTTTTAGATCAGTATTTCTTAAAATAGCCTCCCATTTATCGGCTCCATAAAGACCATCTTTATAAAAATCAAGTAAAGATTTTGCACTTTTTCTTGTTAAGATATAGGCTGCCGCCCTATAAATACTACTATATGAGTATGGTGAGATAAGATATAAATTTTCTTTTATTTTTTTACCAAAAGCACGAAATCGACTACTTAACCCATCTTGCACACCGCATATCAAAATACTGTCGTGACTTATATCTTTGCATAGCAAAAATGCTTTTTCTATCAAACTATCATCACCTATAACATCATCTTCTAGTATAAGTGTAAATTCTGCGCCGCTTTGTAAAAAATCTTCATAAGCTTTTATGTGTGACATTGCGCAGGCTAGCTCGCCTGGAGTCGCCACTAATGGAGGTATTTTAAATTTATACTTTTCGTCACATGATTTTAGTAAGCAATCGATCATTGCTTTATAGTATTCGCTAGCACTAAAATTTTTAGCATCAACTGCATCTATTATTTTAAATTCATCATATCTGCCAAATTGTTTTTGTAAATTTAGCCTTCGCTCTTCATCTCTTTTTAGTGATATGACATAGATAGGATAGTCCACTTTTACTCCAATTTTAGATATTTCGTTTTATTGGTGATTTAAATTCTAATTTAATTTTATATTCAAGACCTACTAGATCAAGCTCTTTTTTATCTATGTGCCTTTGTGTATTGTTTTGATCTTCTGCTGGATTTCTTTTGTAAATTCTAGCGATCCTATCTTCTTCATTGATATTTAAAATGCAGAGTATATCGCATTTGCTGATGCGCGAAAGAGGATTGGCGCTTGCGTAGATCACAACCTTTACAAATGGCATGATAAATTTAAAAAATGGCCTTAGTTCATCTCTTTGATCACTCTTGATTTTTACTCTTGGGCGTATAAAAAAGAGATTTACACTCATCACTCCATCATCTATGACAGCGATCTGATATGGTTTAAAGTCACCAAAACCTTTGCGTCTTAGCTCTTTACCAAGTGTGCTTTTGCCACTACCATGAAGTCCGGTAAGAGCGATAAGCACCCGTTTTTTTTCTTTTAATATCTCTTTGCAAGCCGAATTTAATGCTTTTAGCATTATTTATAGCCTCTATTCCTAAAATTTGAATATAAATTTCCTATTATTGGTGTCGAATAGATAAAAAGCTTCTTTTTGATCCTAAAAATGTAGTCGCTCTCGCTTTTTGCGTTGTTTGAGATATCTATACGCCTTATCTTAAATTTATCATCTCCCACGCAAAATCCACCATCTATCACGCTAAAAGCAAAGCCGTAATACTCTTTAACTATTCTTTGCGAAAGCTCGTTAAAATGCCCTTTTGGAAAGCAAAAGCCAAATTCTCTTTTTTCTGGAAATAGCTCTTTTATCTTGGCAAGCGAGCTAGAAAACTCCTCTCTTAGCTTTGCCTCATCGTCACTTCTGCAAGAAAAGTGGCTCGCTGTGTGGCTATCAAACTCAAAAATACCGCTCTCTTGCATCTGCCTGATCTCATCTAAATTTAAAAAATACTCCGCATCTTTGTCGTAGTCGATCTCTTTGTGTTTTTTAAACGAAAAATTGTAATCCTGCCTTTTAAAATCCTTGATCTTATCTGTTATCAAAAAGCAAACAGCTGGGATATTTAGCTCTTTTAAGATGGGATATGCAAATTTGTAATTATCAAAATATCCATCATCAAAAGTTAGCAAAATGCTCTTTTTATGAGCCTTTGCTCTGCCAGCCACGATATCTTTAAACTGGTCATAATTTATAAATTTATAGCCCTCGTCAAGTGCCATGAGAAGTGCTTTTTTAAATAGCTCAGGCTTAATGGCAAAGTCATTTTCATTGTTATTGCAGTGGTGCATCGTTAGCACGCAAACTGGGTAGTTCATTTTTGCTCCAGTAAATTTCTTATAGCCTCTTTTAGCGCCTTGTGGCTAAAGTTTTCATCCACAAATTTAAAGGCATTTTGAGAGTAAATTTTGGCATTTTCAGGCCCATTTATCAGCTCTAAAATGCACTCTTTTAGAGAAGCTTCATCTAAATTTCTAGCACAAAGCCCACGCTCTTTATCTTTAACTAGCACGTTCATCGGGGCGTTATCATAAACAACGACTGGCACCTTTGAGCTCATCGCCTCTAGCAATACCGTACCAAGCCCCTCAGAGTGTGAGGCAAATACGTAGATATCAAAGCTTTTTATAACATTTGCTGCGTCATTTCTAAAGCCAGTGAAGATGATCTTGTCTTTTTTATCAAACATAGAGGCGATCTGCTCTTTTGTGCCGTCGCTAATGTTGCCAGAAAAAACAATAGTCGCATCCTTTGTCTTTAAAATTTCTTTTGCGGCACTTGCAAAGTCAAAGACGCCTTTCTTGCGGTAAAGTGAGGTAAAAGTGCCGATGACTAGCTCATCTTTGGCAATATTAAACTCATCTCTAAAAGTACTTTTTGTGCTATCAATCTTTTCAACATCAACCGTGCTTGGCATAAAAAAGAGCCTATCTTCGCTAACGCCGATGCTTAGCAGATACTCTTTGACGCTACCTGAGATGTATAAAATTTTATCAAAAAGCTTTTTGTGCATAAATTTAGAAGCAAACCCCTTTATAGGGAAAAGATTGTGTCTTTCTTTATAAAATTTAACGCCTCTTTTGCGGTACTTTAGCCCAGCTATGGCGCCGACCCAGCTATCAGTCGAGCCATGCGTGATCACAACATCTATCTTGTTTGATCTTATCACTTCGCAAAGTGCTGGCACGCTTTTATGAAAATTTTTCTTATTCATCTCGTGCGTGATGACCTTAAATCCATCTTTTTTAGCGATGCTTTCGATCTGCGAATTTGGGTTGCAAAAGAGCATCACTTCATGACCCATTTCACGCATGAAGCGCATCTCATTTAGCGTCTTGTTTTGCTCGCCACCCCAGTTAAAAAGCGTCTGCGTGTGGAGGATATTCATCGCTCTAGTCCTAAATTTTGCTTGATTTTTGCTTTTATCTGCTCCATCTCGTCGCTAAAGTCCATTAAAGTATCTTCAACACCGTGCTCTTTTATGCCCTCTTTATCGCAAGGCACAAAGTCCCACTCCTTTTGATAGACGATGTGCTTACCCATGTTTTGGATGCCATTTTGCGCTGTGTAGCCATTTTGCATCAAGCTATTATCCCAAGGTCCCCACTCGTAAGCGTTACTTGGGCCAAAAAAGGCGATCACTGGCACGTCGTTTGCTGCAGCTATATGCATGATAGCAGTATCGACGCCGATAAAGAGACTTGAGCGCTTTGAGAGGGCGATCGTTTGTTTTAGGCTTAGCTTGCCGCCTAAATTTATAGGCTCACTTTTGCAAATTTTTAGTACGCTTGCAAGCTTATTTAGCTCATTTTCTTTGTTGTCGCTTGTTAGCACGACCTTTGCGCCAAGCTCGTTTTCGCAGTAGTCTATAAGCTCTGCCATGCTCTCGTCGTTTGCACATTTAAACATCCAGCGGCTTGTTAGATGCACGTGCACAAAGCGTTTTGGTAAATTTAGATACTCCACGCTCTCGTCTGAAAAAACACTCACCTTTTTGCTCACCGGCTCAAACCCTAAAGCCCTTAGCGCGTTTAAATTTAGATCAACCGTGTGCGAGAAATTTTCGTAGTATTTTGCCTTTACACTTAAAAGCTTATTTATCGCCTTATGCTTTCCTAAAAAGCCAACTATCTTTTTTATCTTAGCATACTTTGAGATGATGACGCCGCGGTCTCCAGTGGTCGTTTGCACCGCCATATCGTACTTCTCTTTTTTGATCGCTCTTATAAATTTTAGCTCGGTAATTAGCTTTTTAAAAAAGCCAGAATTTGCACTTTGCCTATCGTAAATATGGATTTTATTTATGTAAGGGTTGCCTTCTATCATCGCTTCTGTCCCTTTATTTAGGGCAAAGTCGATGGTCGCGTCTGGGTAGTAGTGGTGCAAATTTTCAATGAGTGGTGTTGTCAAAAGCACATCGCCGATATTTCTAAATTTAATCACAAGTATTTTCATTTTATATATTTCCAAAATGTGTACTGGGCGTAAAGTCTAGCGATAATGTAGCCAGCAAAGCCCTCTTTAAAGCCACCTTTTAGCACAAAAAGTTTAAAAAATGTCCAAGCAGGGCTTGTAAGTGCCTTTAGCAAATTTCTTTTCGCGCCCATGCTTGAGTAGCGATTTTGCTTGGCGATAAACTGCTCGATGCTCTCATACGCGTAGTGTAAGAAGTGGTTTTTAAGCGCTCCAAGCCCTTGTGAGCCGTCATTTAAAACAACCTTTTCATGCACAGCTCTGCCATCAAATTTGGCAAAATTTTTATTAAATAGCCTCACTGTGTAGTCTGGATATAGCCCCATATTTTTTATCGCTTTGCCAAAGAAAAAATTTAGCCTAGCAACGTTGTAAGCGCTAAATTTAGGCTCTTTTAGCACGCTAATGATCTCATTTTTAAGCTTGTCTGTTATCACCTCGTCGCTATCAAGCACAAATACCCACTCGTTTTTGGCTAGATCCACGCCCTTTTGCTTTTGCGCGCCAAATCCAAGCCAAGCTTGCTCGTGAAATTTCACGTTGCTAAAGCCATCACAAATTTGCCTTGTGCTATCTTTTGAACCACTATCTACAACGATGACCTCATTAGCAAATTTAGCGCTTTCTAGTACCTCTTTTAGATATTTTTCGCTATTGCAAGTTAGGATGACAACGCTTAGCATTTATACTCTTTTTCGTAAAATCTCTTAAATCGCTGGTGAAACCAAAAGTACTCTTCTGGCCTTGCTCTAACCATCTCTTCGCACGCACTGCACTGCATTTGCGTCGCTTTTTGCACGGCATCTTCTTTGTCAAACGTGCTTATGTCTATAGGCTGCTCAAAGCAAATTTCATTTAAATTTTTCTCTTTTTGGTAGATAAATGCGTTTATGATTAAAGCATTTGTCTTTTGCGCTAGCACGCTTGCAGCTGGTGTGTGAAGCACATCTTTGCCGAAAAACTGCACCTTTATGCCATCTTTTGGTGCGGTGTTTTGATCGACTAAAATTCCTACTATTCGCCTAGCTTTTAGCGCTTTTAATATATCTTTTGCACCGCCATCTTTGTCTATTAGCTCCACGTCAAACTGCGATCTGTTGGCTCTTAAAATTTTATCCATGACGCTGCTATCAAGCTTTCTGCCAAGCGCCGAGGAGGCTCCAAAGCGAGCCGCGACAGCTAGGCCAAATATCTCCCACTGCCCAAAATGCGCAGTTGTGACGATGATAGGCCGGCCAGACTTCATCGCATCAAGTAAAAAGTGCTTATTTTTAAAAACAACTTGCTCTAGGATCTTTTGCTTTGTTGTGTTTTGATTGAGGATGAAATTTATACCAAGGTATTTTGCAAAGTTGTAGTAGCATTTTTTGGCGATCTCAAGCTTTTCTTCTTTGGTTTTCGTTTCGCCAAAAGCAAGGTCTAAATTTGTCATCACGATGTGAAATCTCTTTTTTTTAAGCTTCATAAACGCAAATGCTAAAAATTTAGCAAGCAAGTTTTGAAGTGAGCTAGGCAGTAAAAATATAAGAAATTTTAAAGTGTAAAAGCCAGCTAGATATATCCTATCCATGTAGCAGCCTTTTTGCGAAATTTGCAACCGTTTCAGGGTAAATTTCTCTTATGCAAAAGTCGTTTTTATCGATACTTCTAGCATCTATCTCCTTGCCCATATCAACAACAAGGTTTATGTCCGTGATGTAGGCGTTTCGGTGGCTTGGTCGGTTGCCAAAAAGCGTGATAGAAGGCCTATTTACAGCCCATGCAAGGTGCGTTAGACCGCTATCATTGCCAATTACCAGATCGCAGCTTGCGATGTAATCTATCATATCTTTTATGCTTAGTTTTTCAAGCAGTTTTGCAGAGGTGCCCGAAATGATCGCCTCAGCCCTTGCTTTTTCGCTCTCACTCCCGTAACAAAGGTAAATTTCACAATCATCAAGAAGTCTGATCACATCTTTAAATTTGTCATAAATTTTGCTCTCTTCACTTGCAAAAGCAGCGATCAATACGCGTTTTTTGTCGCTTTCATTTTTAAATTTTTTGCAAATTTCAAAGCAGGGTGATTTTTCTAAAATTTCACCTCTATCAAAGCCAAAATTTAGAGCGTATCCAACAAGGCTTAGGTTTCTAACTATGATATTTTCGTTGTAGTCGATCTTAAATTTATGCCTATAAAGCCTGGCTGCAATCTTTTCTTTGACGCTTTCTCTGCTAAAGCCGTAAATTTCTTTGCCAAGTAGTTTTGCGACGACAGCTGATTTAAAAAGTCCTTGCAAGTCGATGATATTATCAAATTTGCCAAGCGTTTTTATGATCTTGTAGCTCTTTTTAAAGCTCTCTTTAAGCGGCAAAACGACTAGCTCGTCGATTAGGGGATGATCTTTTAAAAGGCTTGCAAAACGGGCATCAACAAGCCACGTGATATGGGCGTTTGGATGGTGCTTTTTGATAAACTGAAGCACAATGGCTGCGTGCACGATGTCCCCAAGAGCGGAGAGCTTGACGATGGCTATTTTTAGCTGATTTTTATCTTGCATTGGCTACTTTAAATATAAATTTTTGGTATGATTTTAAAAAAAAATGCTTAAAAAAGGGCTAAAATGGCGAAAAGTTACATCTGCGTCTTTGACTGCGAGACGATACCTGATGCAAATTTGATAAGAAAAATTTACGGCATTGACGGAAGCGACGAAGATGTGAGCATGCAGGCGATGGCCTTGCAAAAAGAGGCCAGTGGTAGCGACTTTTTGCCCGTGATGTTTCATAGAGTGGTCGCGATCTCTGCGGTGATGGCCGATGAGTACGGCAAATTTTTAAAAGTTAGCACGATGGAGGGCAAGGACGAGCGCGAGATCATCGCTAAATTTTTAAAATTTATAAATGATTATAACCCAAGGCTTGTTAGCTTTAATGGCCGCGGCTTTGACCTGCCTATGCTAATGGTGCGTGCGATGCGCTACAACCTTAATGCGGCGGCTTATTACGAGAGCGAAAACAAAGAGTTAAACAAAAACAAATGGGAAAATTATAGAGCTAGATATTCGCCTAAATTTCACCTTGATCTGCTTGATTTTATAAGTGATTTTGGAAGTGTGCGTGGACTAAAGCTTGATACGCTTTGTGCTAGCTTAAATTTGCCAGGTAAATACGACGTGCACGGCGATCAGGTGCTTGAGCTCTACTACGCAGGCGAGCTTGATAAGATCAACGAATACTGCGAAAGCGACGTGCTTAACACCTACTGGCTTTTTTTAAAATTTGAGCTTTTGCAGGCAAATATCTTGCAAGATGACTACATAAATCACCTAAATGTGATGAGTGAATTTCTAGCCAAAAACTGCGCTCACAGGGGATATAGCGAGGTCTTTTGCTCTGCGATAAGTGACGAGCTAGAAAGAATTTCTGGCAAGCTAGACTACGAGATAAAGGTCGATAAAGAGGCTTTGGAATTTAGTGAATTTGATGAGGTAAGGCCCATTAGCAAAGAGGAGCTAAACCGCGATATGCTAGGCGGTCTGCTTAAAAAAGCAAGCGATCTAAAGCCAAAAGAGCCAAAGAGCAAGACACTTTTTGAAGAGAAAGTGCCTGAGATAAATTTAGACGACGAATAAGCCAAAATGAAAGGAAAAATATGAAAATTTTAGTAACTGGAACAGCTGGATTTATAGGATTTCACCTTGCAAATGCCCTTATAGCACGTGGCGATGAGGTTATTGGGTATGACGTGATAAATGACTATTACGACGTAAATTTAAAGCTCGCGCGCCTAAAAACGGCTGGATTTGATACGAGTGAGATAGACTACGGCAAGCTTATCACCTCAAAAACACATCCAAATTTAAAATTTATAAAAGCAGACCTCGCTGATGAAAAGACTATGAAAGAGCTTTTTGCTAAAGAAAAATTTGATGTAGTGGTAAATTTGGCTGCACAAGCTGGCGTTCGCTACTCGCTCATAAACCCAAAAGCTTACATCGATAGCAACATCACTGGCTTTGTGAATATCCTCGAGTGCTGCCGCCACAATGAGATCAAAAATTTAGTCTACGCAAGCTCTAGCTCGGTTTATGGCCTAAATGAAAATATGCCATTTTCTACGCACGAGGGGGTCAATCACCCTATAAGCCTCTACGCAGCGACTAAAAAGAGCAACGAGATGATGGCGCACACTTATAGCCATCTATTTAACGTGCCAACGACTGGACTTCGCTTTTTTACGGTTTATGGACCATGGGGACGCCCTGATATGGCGCTATTTTTGTTTGTTGATGCCGCACTTAAAGATAAGAGCATCGACGTCTTTAACTACGGCAAGATGAAGCG
>CAUSWS010000007.1:0-15852 GCA_963535265.1 uncultured Campylobacter sp.
TTCGCCGCTCTCATTTTCTCTATCTCAGCCGGTCTTTTTAGCGTGATAGCCATTTTATAGACCTACTGCACTTAGAGTTTGGTATTTGTTTGTATAAGACTGGGCTTCTATACGCCTCATCGTATCAAGTGCTACTGAAACCACGATAAGCACTGATGTACCACCAAAATAAAATGGTACGCCCATAGTCTTGACAAGTACCCAAGGTAGTGTTGAAATGATACCTAAGTATAAAGCTCCACCTAAAGTTAGTCTGCCAGCTACTTCGTTTAGATAGCTAGCAGTACTTTCGCCTGGTCTAACACCAGGGATAAACCCACCTTGTTTTTTCAAATTTTCACTTATATCTTTTGTGTTAAAGACGATAGATGCGTAGAAAAACGCAAAGAAGATAATAAATAAAAATGTTAAAACATTAAACATATAGCCATTTGGACTTAAAAAGTCGTTGATAGCCTGGATTACTGGATTTGTGCTAGCCTGCAAAATAGTGCTTGGAAACATCAAAATCGCACTAGCAAATATCGGTGGGATAACGCCACTTAAATTTACTTTGATCGGTATATAGTTCATTATACGCTTGTTTTGATTTTCCATTATCACTTTTCTTGAGTAAGAAATAGGGATACGTCTTTCGCCCATCTCGACAAAGATAATAGCGCCAATGGTCGCTAAAATGATCACCAAGATAGCGATAACTGTTAGGAAATTCATCTCAGAAGTATTTACTAAATTTACAGTTCCGCCGATCGCACTAGGTATGCCAGAGACGATGCCCGCAAAGATGATAAGACTTATACCATTGCCTATACCGCGCTGCGTGATCTGCTCGCCTATCCACATAAGTAGCATAGTGCCAGTTAGCATAGATACAGCAGAGATCGCGATAAATAAATTCATATCTATCATGATAGCCTGCTCGCCGCCACGACCGCTTAAGCTTTGAAGTCCGATAGAGACGCCGATTGATTGTACAAGAGTGATAACGATAGTTGCATAACGTATGATTTGCATATATTTTTGCATACCGTCGCGCTCTTTTTTCATCTGACCTAACTTTGGAAATGTCGCTGCTAGAAGCTCCATGATGATCGAAGCTGTGATGTAAGGCATGATGCCTAGAGATATGATGCTTAAACGCTCAGCGGCTTTTCCACTAAACATATTAAATAGACCCAAGGCGTTGCTATTGTTTGAATTGAAAAATTCTTTAATTACGTCGACATTAACACCAGGAACTGGCACATAAGCCAGTATCCTGTATGCGAACAAAAATGCCAACGTGATTAAAATCTTGTTGGTCAGTGTTTTATCCATTATTTTGTTCCGCTAACGCTAACGTTCTCGTCTTTGATCTTTGAAGCAAGAGCTTTTGCGCTTGCACCGATTAGTTTTATCTTAGTAACGCTCTTTGAAATTTTATGAACGCTAGCTATTGTTGCGATTGAAATTTCCGCAAGCTCTTTTATAGCTGCGATCTTTTCAACATTGATAACATAAGGTTTTTCAAATTTAGAAGCAAAGCCTACTTTTGGAAGACGTCTTTGAAGTGGTTGCTGTCCGCCCTCAAAGCCTCTTTTTTCATTGTAGCCTTTTCTTGCTCTTTGACCTTTGTTACCTTTGCCAGCAGTTTTGCCATTGCCACTGCCTTGACCACGACCTATTCTTTTAGTTGAATGAGTTGAACCTGCAGCAGGTGTTAATTTTTCTAATGCCATCTTAACTCCTTTCTCTTAGCTTTTTAGCAAACTAAGTGCTTTTATAGTAGCACGAACGACGTTTGCTGAGTTGTTTGAGCCAAGTGATTTAGTAAGGATATCCTTAATACCTGCAAGCTCGATAATAGGACGTGCACTACCACCAGCGATAACACCAGTACCCTCGCTAGCTGGGCGAAGTAGCATTCTACTTGCGTTATATTTTACCTCTACATCGTGAGGGATAGTTGTGCCCTTGATCTTAACGTGGATAATATTTTTAAATGCGTCGTCAATCGCTTTTCTCATCGCATCTGGTACCTCTTTAGCTTTGCCATATCCAAAGCCAACTAGGCCATTTCTATTACCAACAACAACTAAAGCTGTAAATCTAAATCTACGACCACCTTTAACAACCTTTGTAACCCGACCGATATCGACGATTACTTCTTCAAATTCTTCTCTATTATATTTTTCCATCGATTTTCCTTTGGGTTATAGCTTGATGCCATTTTCTCTTAAAGCTTCAGCAAATGCTGCGATAACGCCATGGTATAAATAACCATTTCTATCAAAAATTGCAACATCTATCTTCTTAGCTTTTAAAGCCTTAGCAAATTCTTTAGCTAAAGTGACCGCACCTTCTTTATTTGCTTTTATGCCTATTTTTCTACCATCAACTGCAGCTAGTGTAGTAGCTGTAACGTCGTCAATCGCTTGAACATAAAGAGTTCTGTTTGATTTGAAAATAGAAACTCTTGGGCAAGTTGCAACACCAGAAATTTTACCTCTGATTCTTCTTTTTCTCTTAATTCTAAGAGCGATTTTTCTTTTTAGTACTTTTGCTGTCATTTACCGCCCCTTACTTCTTAGATGTCTTGCCCGCTTTGCGGATGATACGTTCTTCTAGATATTTAACGCCTTTGCCTTTATATGGCTCAGGTGGCCTAAATCCTCTAACTTGAGCAGCCACTTGACCTACTACTTGTTTGTCGTCACCTTTGATAGTAATAACGTTTTTATCAACGCTAGCTTCAACGCCTGCTGGTAGCTCATAGTTGATAAGGTGTGAAAAACCAAGAGAAAGCTCTAAAATTTTACCTTTTGCAGCTGCTTTGTAACCAACGCCGTTGATCTCAAGCTGGCGAGTAAAGCCATGAGTGATACCAGTTACGATGTTGTTAGCAAGTGCTCTATATGTTCCCCAGTAAGCTCTGCTTTGGCGATCTTCGCCCTTTGGAGCAAAAACTATATGACCATTTTCTATCTTGACATCAACGTGACCTTTTGTGTCAAGCTCTTTTAAGTGATTGCCCTTTTTAAATTTTAGGACATTATTTGCAACGCTAACGTCTACACCACTTGGGATAGCGATAGGCTGTTTTCCAATACGTGACATTTTTTTCCTTTACTTGTCTAGGGTGTTCCTACATTTACGAATAAACACCACAATGCCGTAAATTTGATCGTCAAATTTGACGAAACCTGACTAAATTTAGCCTTGGCGAAATATAAAATTTCACCTAGCTAAAAAGAAATTTTAACCTTAAGCTATAAGGTCAAAATAGCGCTTTTAACGCAGTTTATTACCAAACGGTGCAAAGAACCTCGCCGCCAACGCCAGCTTTACTTGCTTCAATACCGCTCATAACGCCTTTGCTTGTGCTAACGATAACTGTTCCGTAACCATTTTTAAAACGCTTAATGTCGTCTTTGCCTTGATAAACACGGCGACCAGGTTTTGAAACCCTTTTAAGTTCGTTTATAACGCTTCTGCCGTACTCATCATACTTTAAAACTACATTTATAAATTTCTTGTTACCTTCTTCGATAACGTTGTAGCTCTCTACATAGCCTTTTGCTGCAAGGATAGAAAGAGTAGCCTCAACAACCTTAGAATGAAGCAATTTTGCAGTCTCAAGTCTTCTCATACTTGCATTTCTAATGCGTGTTAATCCATCTGATATTAAATCGTTCAACATTTCTCTTCCTTACCAACTTGCTTTTTTAAGACCAGGTATTAGGCCTTCGTTAGCCATTTTTCTTAGGCAAACACGGCAAATTCCAAAATCTTTATAAACAGAGTGCGGACGACCGCAAATTTGGCATCTAGTATAGCCGCGAACCGCAAATTTTGGCTTGCGTGCAGCTTTTGCTATCATTGATTTCTTTGCCATTTTACTTTCCTTTTGCAAACGGCACACCAAATAGCTCTAGCAATTTGAATGCCTCTTTATCATTTTTAGCCGTAGTAGCAATCGTAATATTCATACCATGAGTTCGTAAAATTTTATCATACTCAACCTCTGGAAACATTAGCTGCTCGCTAAGACCAAAGTTATAGTTTCCACGTCCATCAAAGCCATTTTTTGGAAGACCACGGAAGTCTTTAACTCTTGGAAGAGCAACGCTTATTAGCTTATCTAAGAAAGCATACATTTGCTCTTTTCTCAAAGTTACTTTGATACCAACAGGGAAACCTTCGCGAACTTTAAAGCCAGCAACTGATTTTTTAGCATCAGTGATAACTGCTTTTTGTCCAGCGATAAGTGAAATGGTATCAGCCATATTTTGAAGCACTTTCTGATCTTTCGCAGAGTCTCCAGCACCTACACTGATCACAATTTTCTCAAGCGCAGGGATAAGCATTGGATTTTTGATGTCAAATTCTTTTACGAGAGCTGGCTTGATAGTTTCGTTAAATTTATCTTTTAATCTACTCATATCTCTTATCCTTCAACTTTCGCGACGTTTGATATATCAATTGGCATCTCTTTATTTACGTGACCACCATTTGGAGTTTTTTCGCTTGGTTTGATAGCTTTTTTAGCTATTTTGCATCCCTCAACTATAACCTGACCTTTTTTTGCAAGAACTGCTAAAATTTTACCAGTTTTGCCTTTATCGTCACCAGCGATGATCTTTACAGTATCGCCTTTTTTGACTTTAAATTTTACATTAGCCATTATAAAACCTCCGGAGCTAGCGAAACAATCTTCATAAAGTTAGCATATCTAACTTCACGTCCAACTGGTCCAAAAATACGAGTGCCGACTGGCTCTTTTTTGCTATCAAGTATAACAGCTGCGTTCTCGTCGAAGCGGATTAGCGAACCATTATCTCTTTGAACCTCTCTTTTAGTTCTTACAACAACAGCTTTTACAACCTGTCCTTTTTTGATCTTACCATTTGGAAGAGCTTTTTTAACAGAGCAAACTATGATATCGCCAAGTGTAGCGTATCTTCTTTTGCTGCCACCAAGAACTTTTATACACATTAACTCTTTTGCGCCGCTGTTATCAGCAACTGCAAGTCTTGTAAAACTTTGAATCATTACTCAACTCCCTTTGCCAATACAGCTTTTAAGCGAAAATTCTTGCGAGCTGAAAGTGGTCTGCACTCAACTGCAACAACTGTATCGCCTGCTCTTGTCTCATTTTTCTCATCATGAACTAAATACTTCTTAAAGCGTTTTACAAATTTATGGTATCTTGGGTGCATAACGCGTCTTTCTACCAAAATAGTAGCTGTTTTATCTCCAGCTTTTTGTAAAACAACACCTTGAATTTCTCTTTTTAATGCCATTTTACGCCCCTTGTCTTGTTGCACTAATTGCAGTGTTGATCTGAGCTATCTCTTTGCGAACAGCACTAATCTCATTAGGGTTGCTTAACTGCATAGTTTTTAGCTTTTGTCTCAATGTAAATAAAAGCACCTTTTTCTCTTTTAGCAACGCGTTTAATTCTGCAACGCTCTTATCTTTTAACTCAGTATATTTCATTTTCACTCTCTCGCGTTACAAATTTTGATTTGAAAGGAAGTTTGTGTAGAGCCAAAGTTAAAGCTTCACGAGCCAACTCTTCGTCAACACCAGCCATTTCAAATATTATACGACCAGGTTTAATGTTCATAACCCACTCTTCAACTCCAGCCTTACCTTTACCCATACGAGTTTGTAGAGGTTTTTTAGTAAGTGGCTTGTCAGGGAAAACCCTAATCCAAATTTTAGCCTGTCTCTTTACGTGACGAGTTAGAGCTTGACGAGCAGCTTCTATTTGGCGTGAATTTACCCTACCAGCTTCAACAGCTTTAAGTGCAAATTCGCCAGTTGCTAAAGATGCTCCACGAGTCGCATAACCACGGTTGCGACCTTTCATTTGCTTACGAAATTTCGTTCTTTTAGGCATCAACATAATTATTTACCTCTTCTTGCTCTACGTGTTTTCTTAGGTGCTTCTTCTTCAGTTTTCTCAGGTTGAACACCTTTTTGAAGAACCTCACCTTTAAAAATCCATACTTTAATACCTATGTTTCCATAAGTTGTATGAGCCTCAGCTACACCGTAATCTATCTTTGCTCTAAGAGTATGAAGCGGAACGCGACCTTCTAGATACCACTCGGTTCTTGCCATCTCAGCGCCACCTAAACGACCAGCAACTGAAATTTTGATACCTTTAGCGCCTGATTTTTGAGCACCTTGGATAACTTTTTTCATAGCACGTCTAAATGCGACACGCTTTTCAAGTTGCATAGCTACGTTTTCAGCAGCAAGTTGAGCTGAAGCTTGAGCTTTTCTTTCTTCTTTGATATTTACATTTACTTCTTTGCCGATAAGTTTGCTAACTTCGTTCTTTAGGTTTTCAACATCTTGGCCTTTTTTGCCGATGATGATACCAGGACGAGCTGCAACTACGGTTACACGAAGTTTTTTAGCCGTTCTTTCGATTAAAATTTGGCTAATTCCTGCATAGTAAAGTTTTTTCTTTAAAAATGCACGAATTTTGTAATCTTCACCGATATTTTCAGGAAGACTTTGTTTGGTTGGAAACCATCTAGATTCCCAGTTGCGGTTAATTCCTAGTCTAAGACCTATTGGATTTACTTTTTGTCCCATATTATGCTTCCTTCTTTTCAGGTTTAGATACTTCTACCATTACATGAGAAGTAGGTTTGCGAATTTTGCTCGCTGTTCCTCTTGCTCTTGGTCTAAATCTCTTTAATACAGGACCAGCGTCAACGCGGCAACTAGTTACTACAACCTCTTCTGGCTCAAATCCGCCATTTGCTACTGCTGAGCTAATAGCGTTTGCTATAAATTTAGCACCACGATTTGGCATAAATTGCAAGCTTGCAAGTGCTAGCTCGGCATTCATACCTTGAACTTCTCTTGCTATAAGTCTTGCTTTTGTAGGAGAAAGTCTTACGAATTTTATAATTGCTTTACTCATATCATCTCCCCTTACTTGCCGATTTTCTTTTGCACTGAGCCTTTATGACCCTTAAATGTGCGTGTTGGAGCAAATTCGCCAAGTTTATAGCCTATATGATTTTCTGTAACATATACAGGAATAAAGCTCTTGCCATTATGAACGTTAAATGTTAGTCCAATCATTTCAGGTACAATCGTGCTACGTCTTGACCAAGTCTTGATTGGTTTGTTATCGTTTGCATTTTTTGCGGCAATAACTTTTTTCATTACATGATCATCTACGAAAGGACCTTTTTTGAGTGATCTTGCCATCTCTATTTTCCTTTCCTTCTTGAAATTATAAGCTTATCGCTAGCTTTTTTACGGCGAGTCTTAGCACCTTTAGTTGGTTTACCCCATGGAGTAACTGGGTGACGGCCTGAATTTTTCTTACCTTCACCACCGCCGTGTGGGTGATCAACTGGGTTCATAGCAGAACCACGTGTTTGTGGGCGGATACCGCGGTAGCGATTACGTCCAGCTTTACCGATAGTGATGTTGGCCCAGTCTTCGTTGCCTACTACACCGATACTTGCCATACACTCAGCTAGTACTTGTCTCATCTCACCACTTGGCATTCTTAAGATAACATACTTCTCTTCTTTACCCATTAGCTGAGCATAACCGCCAGCTGAACGAGCTATCTGAGCACCTTTGCCAGGTTTTAGCTCTACGTTATGAACGATAGTACCAACTGGGATAAATCTTAATTTCATAGCGTTGCCTGGTTTAATATCTAGTGAGCCCTCATCGATAGATGCGATAACGTCACCAACATTTAGGCCATTTGGTCTAATGATATAGCGTTTTTCACCATCTTTGTAAGCTATAAGAGCGATACGGCAGTTTCTGTTTGGATCGTACTCGATCGCTTCAACTTTACCTTCTATACCAAATTTGCGACGTTTAAAGTCGATGATACGATAAAGTTTTTTTGCACCTGCTTCTTTATGTCTTGAAGTTATACGACCATTGTTATTTCTACCACCAGATGCAGGTAGTTTAACAAGCAAGCTTCTAACGCTTGGTTTAGCTGTTATATCTTCAGAGCTTAGTCCAGTCATATATCTACGACTAGGTGTATATGGTTTATATGATTTTATAGCCATCTTACGCCTCCGTATTTTCTAGGCTTACGCCTTCAGGTAACTTAACGTAGAATTTCTTTATCTCGTCACGTTGGCCTGCTCTTCCTCTAAAACGCTTAACCTTGCCGCTAATTCTAAGTGAATTTACGCGAACAGGCGTTACTCCAAAATACTCTTGTAAAACCGCTTTTAAGCTGTTTTTTGTAACTCTTGGTGAAGTTTGGATAACAACAACGCCTTGTTCTTGAAGGCCTAGAGTTTTTTCTGTATAAATAATTGTTTTGATATCAGTTATATCCGCCATTTTAGCCCTCTTTTGTTATAGTTTTTAGTGCAGCTTTTTCAATGATAACCGAACTAAATGTAGAGACAAGATAAGCATTTACCTCATTTGCATCTACTACATAGCAGTTTGCTAAATTTCTAAAAGCAAGTAGTGTTTTATCGTCTAGTAAATCTTTAACGATAAGCGCGTCTTTTACTTTTAAATTTTTGATGATATTAGCTGCATCTTTTGTCTTTCCAGACTCGATTGAGATGCTATCTACTGCGAAAATTTTACCATCTTGTGCTTTTGCTGCCAAAGCGTACTCAAGAGCTAGTCTTTTTTGTTTTTTATTGACTTTTTGAAAATAGTTTTTCTCGTTTGTTGGACCAAATGCAACTGCACCGCCTACCCAAACGTTAGTTCTAGTTGAACCTGCTCTTGCACCACCACGTCCTTTTTGTCTCCATGGTTTTTTACCACCACCGCTTACAAAAGCACGGCTTTTAGTATGAGCCGAATTTGCTCTTATACCAGCAAGGTAAGATTTTACATAAAGATATAGGTTGTGCGGATTTACTTCAGCGTAGCTTGCAGGAAGCTCTAACTCGCCTGAATTTTCAAATTTATCGTTTAATACGTGAATTTTACTCATTTTACAATCCTTATTTTACCCATTGCACCATTGTGACCAGGAACGCAACCTTTTACAACTACGATGCCATTTTGAGCGTCAAAGCTTATTAGCTCGTTTTTAACAGTAACTTTCTCATTGCCCATGTGTCCTGCCATTTTCATACCTGGTTGAACACGACCTGGCCATTCGCAGTTACCAATTGAACCGTGGCGTCTGTGGAAACGTGAGCCGTGGCTTTTTGGACCACCACCGAAACCATGTCTTTTTACCACACCTTGGTAGCCTCTACCTTTTGAGTTAAAGCTAACTTTTAAAATTTTAGCCTCATTTAATGGTGTAAAGTCTAGGTTTCCAACTTCGCTATTAGCTACTTCAAGCGTAGCAAATTTGTTAAATTCTGCAGTCAGATTGTATTTCTTTTGCTGACCAGCGATAGCTTTGTTGTTTGCTTTAGTGTGGGCATACGCTACGATAGCACGTTTGTTTTCGTCGATCTCACATACTTTAGCCTCAACTAGCTTAAGTAGTGTAACTGGCGTACTCTTCGTGGCAATCGTTCTACTCATGCCTATTTTTTCTACAATATATTCCATACTCTTATCCTTTTGTCCGCTTATTTCATCGCACGAACTTCGACATTAACTTCTGGAGCTAGGTCGAGTTTTGTTAGGCTATCTACAGTTTCTGGAGTAGCAGCTACGATGTCAAGCATACGAGCGTGTATTCTCATCTCAAACTGCTCACGTGAGTCTTTGTTGATGTGTGGAGATTTTAAGACTGTATAGCGTTTGATCTTTGTAGGCATTGGTACCGGGCCACGAACGTCGGCACCTGTTCGTTTGACAGCTTCTACGATTGCTGCAACAGTGCGGTCTAGAACTCTATGGTCGTAAGCTTTTAGCTTTAACCTGATTCTTTCCATGTGTTTTCCTTTAAAAAGAACTTGTCGCAAACTCGCGACCTCTTTACATCAAAATAACCCGCATAGGATCAAGCGATCGTACGAGCAAGACATAGGTCTTTCGTAAAGAGACTGCGATTTTACAAAAAAGCTATTATAGTTGTCAAGAAAAACGCTATTTTTTGTTGAATTTTGATTAATTATTTCCTTTTTATAAGGAAGATATCTTGCAAATGAAGAATTTATTTTTAAAAATTTTATAAATTTCTAGTCTAATTTTTTATTTTTTATTTCTAAATTTTGTTCATTTTTTTAAAATTTAAAACAATATTTTCCTTTTTAAAAGGAAGTGGCTATAATTTCAAAAAGCCAAAAAGGTCAAATTTGAAAAGTTTAGAAACGCTCTATCAAGCACCCATTAAAAATGCAAAATTTATCCCAAGAAAATATGAGATCATCTCGCCAAAGACGCTTATAATAGGCGCTATTTCAAGTGGCAAAACAGCCCTTGTTTATGAGTTTTTGAGCCATTATAAGAGCGAGGAGAGGCTTTATATAAATTTAGACGATCTAAGGATAGACAGAGCCTCTCTTTTAGCAAATTTAAAAGAGTTTTTAGAAAAAAATGCCCAGATAAAGGTGCTCGCAGTTGAAAATTTACAAGGCGCCGATCTTGTAAATTTAGACTTTTTAAATGAGCTCACACTTGAAAACATCATCCTTACAAGCAAGGAATTTTCACTCTCACTTGAGGGCTTTGTGCGCATAAATTTAAACTACCTCGACTACGAGGAATTTATACTATTTTTTAAGAAAAATTTAGACCAAGACCTGCTTTTTAGCTACTTTTTAGCACATGGCAACGAGATAGCAAGCGCTTTTTTGGACTCCAGCGAGGTCACAGCTCACTTGCAGCAGCTCTTAAGAGCAAATTTAAACGAGCAAAGCATCGCCATCCTAAAAGAGTGCGCGACAAAGTGCCACGACACCATAAGCACCTTTGGGATTTATAAAAATCTAAAAGAACAGATGAAAATTTCAAAAGATAGTGTTTATGGCGCGATAAGTTGGCTAAATGAGAGCGGATATGTTGAGTTTGTGTCAAATTTAGATGAGAGTAGCACGAGTAAGAAAATTTACTTTACAAATTTCGCACTTCGCAATGCTTTGTGCCTAAAAAAGGACTTTTTGGCTGTCTTTGCAAATGTCGTTTTTTGTGAGCTGCTTAAATTTAAAGATGAAATTTACTACACAAAAGAGATCGATTTTTTCCTTAGCAAAAGGAAGCTTGCGATCATCTGCGTGCCCTTTTCTACGCCTGAGATCGTATTTTTGAAATTTAAAAAACTACACGCAAGCCTAAAAGAGCTAGGCGTTAGCAAGCTTCAAATCATCAGCGTCGCAAACCAAGCCGAGCAAAGCATCGAGGGGATAAAATGCGAGATATTGCCATTTTCTAGGTGGAGCCTAGGTTTATAAATTTAAACTCTTTGTTTGTTTATCATTTTAAAAGCCTAGAGATAAAATAGTTATAATCAAAAAAACTATAAAGGACGGACATGAGAGCATTTTTTGGGATCTTATTCATCGCTGCAAGCCTTTTTGGCTATGAGATAAACCACGAAAACTGGGCTAAATTTTATAAATTTAGTGGCGATGCAAATGGTGTAAAATTTGAAGTTTATATGAACTATTTTAAAGACGAATTTGAAAATTTCAAACAAAGCAAGAGCTTTAAAGTCCCTCCTAAGATAAGCGGCCACATCTTTTTTGACGGCACAAAATACGACTATGAAAAGGGCTCTTTTGAGCAAAATGGCAGTGAAATTTCTTCAATAAATGCGGTCTCAGACAAGATAAATTTAGACGTTAAAAACGAAAATGGCGAGCTAAAAGGCAAGATAATCGTCAAAAACAAAGCCTACAACGCCACAGTAAAAGAAGAAAAAGAGTATGAAATCCTAAATATCGGCATCCAAATGACCGAGTCAAACGGCACGAGATATGAGGCGATCACTAACGACATCTTCGCTAAAGACTCAGCCAAAAAATACAAAAACAAGCTTCTTGCAGAGTTTTACGACCTAAAAAGCGAGCGCAAAAAATGGCCAAACAACCAGTATGAGAGCCTAAAAGAGATCTACTACATCAACGACAAGATAAAGAGCGTTTGCACCTATAAAAACGAAAAAACAAACTGCGAGGTGGTCTCGCTTGTGACGAATAAAAAGCTAAAACTAAAGCAAATTTTTAAAGATATGAATAACGAACATCTAAAAGCAGTCCTAGCAACCGCTGGCGTGAGCGACAACTTCGTGCTTTCGCCGCTTGGGCTTACATTTTTAAACGAGGAGCAAATCAGCGTGCCACTTGAGGAGCTAAGGCCCTACTTTAGCGATGAAGTCGGGCTGTAATGGCTAAAATTTGTGGTATCGACGAGGCTGGACGTGGAGCGCTAGCTGGCCCACTAAGCGTGGCTGCTTGCGTGCTAAATGAAGAGATAGCAGGCCTAAACGACTCCAAAAAACTAACCGCAAAAAAGCGCGAGGAGCTATTTTGTAAGATCACAAAAAGCTCAAATTTTCTTATCGTCTACTTCTCAAACGTCCAGATAGACGAGCTGGGGCTAAGTGAATGCCTAAGGCGAGCTTTGAGGATTTTTAAGGCGCATTTTGAGGGCTTTGAGATCATTTATGACGGAAATTTAGACTACGGCGTGGGTATAACCACGATGATAAAGGCCGACGGCAAGGTCACTGGGGTGAGTGCGGCGAGCATATTAGCAAAGGTGAGCCGTGACCGCTTGATGAGTGGCTGGGATAAATTTTACCCCGCATACGGCTTTGCAGGACACAAGGGATATGGCACGAAGTCGCACCTAGACGCCATAACCAAATTTGGCTACTCAGACTTTCATAGAAAGAGCTTTGTTATAAAGCCAAAACTCACGCAGGGCTCGCTATTTTAGCTGCGCATCCTCCATATAAAAAAGCACGCTTGCGTCGTAAAATTTATAAACTCCGTTTTCTTGCACGATTTCCATAGAGCGCAGAACAAAGACCCTTTTGCCTACTTCAAGGACCAAAAGCTGCTCTTTTAGCCACTCAAATACCTCAGCGCCAAAGTCGCCGTCTGGCTTTAAATTTAAACTCGCAAGCGCCTTTTCTAGGTGCTTTTGCATATTTATGCTAACGCTTTCATTATCTAGCTGCATAACGAGCTCATCGCCATTTGTGCTGCTTGAGACTACGCTTTTTATGGTCGCCTCTTTGACATTTATGCCGATATTGCCTGAGTTAATGCTAAATACCTGCCACTTTTTCTCTGAGATACTCTCTAAATTTGATATAAATTTTTTATTTTCTAGTGCAAATTTATCGCCGTTTTCTACTAAAAAGTCAAATTTATCTTGCAAAAAATAGAGCTTCTCTTCGCCTATCTTGCTCACATCGCCACTTAGCGTGCCATCGCTACCAAGCAAATTTAGTGCCTTTAGCTCTCTTAGCAAAAGCTCTTTTTGAGAATTTATGGTAAGCAGCTTCGTATCAAGGACAAAATGGGTGAAAAATATGCCAAATACCATCAAAAATGCTAGAAATTTATAAGGGAAATCCCTAAAAAATATCATCACAAAATAGCTCAAATTTGCAAATATCACGCAGGCGATGAGATAGATCCTAGGCTCGCTTAGGCCGTACTCACCGACCCTGTGCATGACGCCCCACCAAAGCAAAACGCTAGGCAAGATGACAAAAAGTGGCAAAAGCCTGAAAATTTGATCATAAATTTGGCTTTTGATAAGTAAATTTAGCCCTCTTAAAACAAAGCCAGCGATCAAGCAGGCAAGCACGATATAGGCCACTCCGCCGCGTGGCAGCTCAAGCAAAACAAGCCTATAAATGCAGTATAAATTTAGTAACGCCACATAGATGATGAGCAGGGGATTTAGGATGAAATTTATGGCGATCTTTATGAAATTTAAAAGTCTATACTCTCTAAATTTGCTCTCAAAAAAGAGAAATAGACATGGCAGGCCAAAAGAGGCCAGTGTCAAGTAGAGCCGCTGCGTCCTGTGGCTGGTTAAAAGCTCCCAGTCAAAGAGGTAGTTAAGCCCTGCGAAAACAGCCACAATGCCAATAAAAAATAGGTGAAAAAGGGCAAATGAGATGAGTAAATTTAATAGTCTTGCCAGGCTCTGGCTTATAAATTTCTCATTATCTTTGGCGAAATTTAGAGAGAATAAAAGCACAAAAGCCATGAGATAAAGTGCGACAATATCGCTGGCATGACCGCTTAGCTTAAGGCCAAAAAAGTAAAGTGTTGCGCCAAATATCAAAAAATATAAAGGTAGTAAAATTTCTCTTTTATTTAGGTAGATAGCGACCAAAAGCAGTGGCTCAAGCAGCCAAAAACCTCTGTAATCCTCAATGATCTGACTTGAACTAAGAAAGATGGTAGGCAAACTAAACGCCAAAATGGTAAGTAGCAAAATTTTTTTATCAGCAAATGCAGCTTTTAGCTCGGTGATGATATGCAAGGTCGTCCTTTAAAGGATGAAATTTAGCCACATTGCGTGGCTAAAAAGTGGGGGTTTAGAAATTTATACTTTTAAAAGCTCGGCTTCTTTCTCTTTTACAAGAGTGTCGATCTTTGCGGTGTAGGTGTCAGTTATCTTTTGAACCTCATCTTGACCTTTTTTGCTCTCGTCTTCAGTTATAGCTTTGTCTTTTTCGAGCTTTTTGACCTCGTCGTTTGCGTCTTTTCTCACGTTTCTTATGCTAACTTTTGCCTTTTCGCCCATAGCTTTTGCGTGTTTTGCATTTTCTTGGCGTTGCTCGACGGTCATCGGTGGGAAAAATAGCTTAACGCTCTCGCCGTCGCTGTTTGGATTGACGCCGATATTTGCAGCTTGGATGGCTGATGAGATCGCTTTTATCATGCTCTTTTCCCAAGGCGTGATAGCGATAGTCGAAGCGTCGCTCGTAAGCACGGTGGCTACTTGATTAAGCGGAGTTGGCGAGCCATAATAATCAACCATAACGTTATCTAGGATGTTGATATTTACCTTGCCAGTTCTAAGCGTTGTAAAATCGCGCTTTAAAGAAGCGATCGCCTTTTCGCAACCCTCTTTTTGGGTATCGTAAATTTTATTTAGCATTGGTGTCCTTTATTAGAAGTTTTGTGCTTCTGTGATGATCTACTTTTAGCGACATTAACACTTTGCGTTTATCAAGTGGTGGGTTAAATTTACACTCAAAAACGCCATTTGTCATAGGTACTTTTCTAAAGCCATCAAAGCCAGTCATGAAAAAACTGCCCTCACTTGCGTTAGTGTCGGTCTTGATGATGAGCTTGTCGATCGCGTTATTTTGCGGATAGCCCTCTGGAAATATCCACTGGGCATTTAAAAATTTACTATTAAAAGTTAGCGCTATCTTTGTGCCATTCATCACTGGCGTTCTGTAAAGATCATAAACGTCGCTTTTATCTGAAACTGCGCCTGAGTTTTGATTTAAAAGTGCTAAAAAGCCAAATTCTTTTGCCAAAGAGACAACTCTACTATCGATCTCACCGTAAGGCACTGCAAAGTATTTTGGCTTATAGCCCATATGTTTTTCAAAGGTCTCAACGCCCTTTACAAAGTCCTCTCTTAAAGCCTCATCGCTAAGTCTAGTCATCCTTGGATGAGCGTATGAGTGATAGCCGATCTCACCGTAAGCTTCTAGCTCTTTGATCTGATCAAAGTCTAGATAATCACCATATTTGTTCGCGCTTGCCTCTACATAGACCATCAAAGCAAATGGATAGTTATACTCTTTAAAAAGCTCAAGAGCGTTATTGTAAAAGCTTTTGTATCCATCATCAACGGTGATAACGATCCAGTTATCAGGGATCGGTTCGCCAGCATTTACCGCATCGACAAGCCTTGATAGCTTGACAACTTCGTAGCCGTTATTTTTGAAGTATTCAAACTGAGCTCTTAAATTTTGAATAGAAATATCCGTGCTAGCGTGCC
>CAUSWS010000008.1:0-15675 GCA_963535265.1 uncultured Campylobacter sp.
CTCACACCATGCTTTTAAAGGCCGCAAACCTCTGCAAAAGCGAACTTAGCGATATCGATATAGATCCAGTGAATTTTAGTTAAAGGCAAGTGAATAAAATTTTAAAATTTCATGAGCGAGTAATTTCAGCTCTAAAATTTGAGCTAAGCGGTTAGCGAAGCCAAATTTTAGTAGCTAACTCTTGTGAGTGAAAGGAGTTTAAAATTTGCATTTACGATACATGAGCCTTAATTGCAAACTGCCTGCATTTAAAAACTTTATTAATTTTTCAAGCCTTTTAAAAGCCATTTTTTCTTATAATCCCCAATAAAATTTAAAGGCAAAATTTTGCAACGATACCCGACAAAACAGATAAAAATTCGCGATGTTTTAATAGGCGGTGACGCACCGATCTCCGTGCAGTCGATGACATTTTCAAAGACAAAGGACGTAAAAGGCACGCTAGAGCAGATACAAAGGCTATATTTTGCAGGCTGTGACATCGTGCGCTGCGCAGTTTTTGACAAAGAGGACGCCAGCGCGCTAAAGCAGATCGTCGCCAGCTCACCCATCCCAGTCGTTGCAGACATCCATTTTAACCACACCTATGCGCTCATCGTTAGCGAATTCGTCGATGCTATCCGCATAAATCCAGGCAACATAGGCTCAGCTAAAAACATAAAAGCAGTCGTTGATGCCTGCAAGCAGCGAAATTTACCTATTCGCATAGGCGTAAATTCTGGCTCCCTTGAAAAGCAGTTTGAAGACCGCTACGGCCGCACGGTGGAGGCCATGGTGGAGAGTGCCTTATACAACATCAAGCTTCTTGAGGATTTTGACTTTACGGACATTAAAATTTCGCTAAAATCAAGCGACGTCGAGCGCACTATGCAAGCATATAGAGCGCTTCGCCCAAAGACAAACTACCCATTTCATCTAGGCGTAACGGAGGCTGGCACGGCGTTTCACGCGACTATCAAGTCCGCAATCGCACTTGGCGGACTTTTGCTTGAGGGCATCGGCGATACGATGAGAGTTAGCATCACGGGCGAGCTTGAAGAGGAGATCAAAGTCGCAAAGGCGATCTTAAAAGATAGCGGCCGCCAAAAAGAGGGGCTAAACATCATCTCATGCCCAACTTGTGGGCGTTTGCAAGCCGATCTCATGGCAGCAGTAAAACTCGTAGAAGAAAAGACAAAAGGGATAAAAGAGCCGCTAAACGTCTCAGTGATGGGCTGCGTGGTAAATGCTATCGGCGAGGCAAAAGGCGCAGACGTAGCCATAGCCTTTGGCAAGGGAAATGGCATGATCATGCGTCACGGCGAAGTGGTCGCAAGGCTGCCTGAGAGCGAGCTTGTGGATAGATTTTTACAAGAGATCGACGACGAGATAAAGAGCAGAGGATAAAGCAGTGGCAAAAGAGAGACTTAACGAGATAGAATTTAGCAACCTTTACGACCTTGATATGGAGCGAGCCATACTAAGCTCGATCATCGCAAACAACGACGCTTTGGGCGAAATTTTTGACACGATAAAGGCTGGAGACTTTTATCTAAAGGCTCACGCTCAAATTTACAAAGCGATGGTTGATTGTCTAAACGGCAACGTGCCTATCGCATCGACATTTATCAAAAACAAGCTTGGCGAAAACTACGATGACAACGTCATGGCAAGCATTTTGGCCACAAACTCGATCATCGACATCCAAAGATACGCAAACGAACTTAAAGAAAAGTCGATCAAACGAAGCCTTGTCAAGATCGCCCACGACATCCCAAGCAAGGTAAATGAAGACAAAGCCAGCCGCGATATGGTCGATGAGCTAAGCCAGGAGTTTTACTCGCTAGTCGATGGCAGCGGCACTGGCAGCATCAGAGATAGCGAAGATATCATAAAAAGCTTGATCGTGCATATGCAAAAGCAAGCAGCCCTAAACGAGCGCGACATCATCGGACTAAACACCGGCTTTAAAAAGCTAAATGAGATGATAAAAGGCTTTAAAAATGGCGATCTCATCATCATCGCAGCGCGCCCTGGCATGGGTAAAACGACGCTTTGTCTAAATTTCATGGGGCACGTTTTAAAAAGTGGTGCTGGCGTTGTATTTTTCTCACTTGAGATGCCAGCAGAGCAGATCATGATGAGGATGCTAGCAGACAAGACCTCGATCCCGCTTCAAGAGATAATGACAGCGAGCCTGGACGACGAGAAGCTCGCTCACTTTAGCCACGCATGCAGCGAATTTTCGCACGCCAAGCTCTTTGTGCACGATAGCGGCTACGTAAATATCCACCAAGTAAGGACACAGCTTCGCAAGCTAAAGTCGGCTCATCCTGAAATTTCACTCTGCGTCATAGACTACATCGGCCTTATGATGAGCACAAACAACTACGCCGACCGCCACATACAAATAGCTGAAATTTCTCGTGGGTTAAAGCTTCTAGCGCGCGAGCTGGATATGCCTATCATCGCACTTTCGCAGCTAAACCGCGGCCTTGAAGCACGCGCGAACAAGCGACCTATGCTAAGTGACCTAAGAGAGTCAGGCGCGATCGAGCAAGACGCCGACATCATCCTTTTTGTATATAGACACGAGGTCTATCTGGAGCAAGAGGAGAACGAGAAAAAGAGCAAGGCAGCAGCCGAAGGCAAAGAGTATAAAAGCGATCACGTTTTTAACAAGCTTCAAGAAAACGCAGAGATCATCGTTGGCAAAAACAGAAACGGCGAGGTCGGATCTATCGACGTGCTCTTTCAAAAGCAGTACTCACGCTTTTGCGATATCGCCACCACACCGGTGCAATCAACTGAATTTAAAGAGTAAATTTGCCAAAAAGCAGGCATATATTTTATTTTCTCCTGCTTTGCCTTTTGCTTTTTTGTCTAAATTTAGCGCTTAAATTTCATGAATATAACGCATTTATGGAGCTTGGCGAGCAAGATATCACAGGCAAAGTAAGCGTAAATTTCACCAAAGAAAAAAATGGCAAAAAGCGCCAGATCATCAGGATCGACACCTCAAATTTTAGCTTTTACACAACTGCTTCTAAAAAAGATGAGATCAGCCTTTATGACGTCGTAGCGCTTAGCGTTCAGCCAATAGACGTTAGTTTTAAAGACTATCTGTCTGGCACATTTTACATGCCAAGCTACGATAGAGCCGTTATTAAAAGAGATGATAGCCTAAGGCAAAGAGCCATAAATTTCATCTCCGACCAGCACGAAGACGCTAAAATTTCGCAACTTTTCTCAGCGCTCTTTCTTGGCACAAACGTCTTTGGCGAGCTAAGAGATGACGTCTCAAACTGGGGCGTGGCGCACCTCATCGCCATTAGCGGCTATCACCTTGGCGTCATAAGCGCAGTTTGCTTTTTTGTTTTAAAGCTCGTTTTTAAGCCCATTTACGCAATGTTTTTGCCATATCGCTCACATATCTTTGACATCTCTATCGCCGTATTTTTGGTGCTTTGCTTCTATTTTTATATGATCGGCTTTATAGCAAGCTTTTTGCGGGCATTTTTAATGAGCGTGGCTGGCTTTTATATGATCTGCAAAAAGATAAAGATATTAAATTTCTACACGCTCTTTGGCGTTATTTTCTTTAGCGTCGCCCTATTTCCACAGCTTCTTTTTAGCGTTGGCTTTTATTTTTCGTGCCTTGGCGTCTTTTATATATTCGTCTATCTTTTATACTTTGCGCCCAAATTTAGCCTGCTGGCAAACTCGCTACTTTTAAATTTATATGTCTTTTTTGCGATGGAGGTTGCGGTGCTTTACTTTTTTCCGCTCATTAGCCTCTTGCAGCTTAGCGTGCTTGTCCTAAACTACATATTTGGCATATTTTATCCGCTAAGCTTTTTACTTCACCTCTTTGGATATGGCGGCATTTTTGATGAAATTTTAAGCAAAATGCTAGCTTTTAGACTAAACTCAGACAATCTTCACATAAGCACATTTGTCTTTTTACTTTATAACGCCATTACGCTTTTTTGCGTTAAATTTAAATCCCTAGCCCTACTTCCGCCACTCTTTGGCGTGGTAGCGTTTTTGCTTTTCTTGCTAAATTTTTCGTAGTCAAAGTTTTACTTAAATTTGCCGATATGCTTTTAAATTTAAAGGCAAAGCGATGCAGATAAACTCAAATTTTATAAATTTAAATAAAAGCACTCCCAAAAGTGGGCTAAATTTAAAGGCTGATGAGCCAAATTTAAAGAGCGAAGAGTCACAAAGCAGCGACAAAAGCGCTATTTTGCATGACGCTTCAAATTTAGCTAGCGAGACAAATAATGAGAGCGAAAGCAGCGCCGATGTCATAAAAAAGCAGTTAGAAAAACTGCAAAAACAGCTAAAAGAGATCGATCGCGCGATAAAGCAAGCAAGTGCGAGCAAAAATCCATACGCAAAAGAGCTAGTTGCTTCTCTCCAGAGCAAAAAGGGAGCTATCTTTGCTCAGATAATGCAACTAAACGCCCAGCTTGTAAAGATGCAAGGCGCTTAAATAGCTCAAATTTAACCCTAAATTTAACCTCACGCGGCCTTTACGCCGTAAAATTTCATCACTCTATTGTGAATTAATAGCGAGATATACATTATCACAGCGCCCAAAATGAGCCTTGTTAGGTTGGCGTCCTTTTGCCAAAAGACTAAATTTACGATGATGGCAGCTGGTATGAGGGCGTTGTTCATGATGGCAAGCACGCCGCTATCGACCTCGCAAGCGCCTTTGTTCCACATAAAATATCCCAGCCCACTAGCGACCGCTCCAAGCCACAAAAGTACTAAAGTTTGGGTTAGATCAACGTGAAATTTCGCTGGATCGCCAAGTGTTACGAGCGCGATCACTGCCACAAAAAACGCTCCAAAGTGAAAGTATCCAAAGACCTTTTTTTGATCCACGTCATATCTCTCCAAAAGCGCTTTATACGCACTCTGCCCTGCTCCAAAGCAGATGTTTGCCCCTTGCACCAGCAAAAAGCCCTTTATCGCCCCTTCATTTATCGCGCCATATTTGATGGTAAGCGCGCCAAAGACCGCAACACCAACGCTAAAGAGATAAAGCGGCCTAAATTTAAAGCTAAATGCGTCATATATAAGCGTGACATAAAACGGCGTAAAAATGGTAAAAAGCGCGACTTCTGGCACGCTTAGATACAAAAACGAGTTGTAGTAGCAAAGATACATGAGCCCTATTTGCACCGCTCCGATCGCCATTATGCCAAGGGCGAGCTTTGGATTTACCCCGCGAAATTTAGTAAATGGCAAAAAAACTAGGCTTGCAAGCGTCACACGAACAAAAACAGCCAGATAGCTATCGACCTTGCCCGCCAAAAACTCGCCTATCAAACTAAAGCTAAACGCCCACAAAATGGTCACAAAGATCAGTTTATTCATTCTATCACCACCTCATTTATATTTCTTGCGCATTCAAAAAAGTATTCAAGCTTGTTTAGCTCGAGCAAATCGCCATTTAGAATGAAATTTGCCCTGTCGCTAAAATTTTTCTCACTCACAAACAAAAACTGCTCAAATTTTACCTTGCCGCTAAGATAGCCATTTAGCAGGTCATTAAAGTCGCTATCAAGGCTATCTTGCTTTAGCGAGTCTAAATTTAGCCTAGCACTTAAGCCCTCTATCACGCCTCTTAGATCCTTTAGCCTAGCTATTATCCTGTTTTCTTCATCACTTAGATCAAGCGCGGCCTTTTGCTCCTCTATGCGCTTAGTTTGGCTTTGCTTGCTAAGGCTTAGGCTATCTGGCAGCTTCCACTCAAACTCCACTCTAGGCTTGTTTGCATCAGCGTATGCCTCAGCCATCTGTGAAGTCGTCCTCTCGCCTTTTTTAAAGCTGTTATTATTCACACTTTGCGTATCTTTTAAGTAAATTTTTGGAGCAAATTTGCTCTTTTGCTTCTCATTTTCTTGCTCTTTTATATATTTTTCTTGCTCCATAGCCCCAAGTTTGGCGCTTATATCATCTTTGCTAAAATCAGGCATAACTATCTTTGAGCCAGCATTAAAGCCGATCTCGCCATTTGAGAGCAAATTTATCCTTGAGTTTAGCTCGGCTAGCTTAAGCCCAAGCTCGTCTAGCTCGGCTCTTTTTTTATTTAAGGTGAAATTTATCGCATCAAATTCGCTCTTATCTATCTCGCCATACTCAAACCAAAACTCATTTTCAGCCGCAGCCTTGGCAAAGCTATCAACAAATTTTGTCTCTAAATTTATCAGCGAATTTAGCGCAACTGCGTTAAAATAGACCTTTGCGACCTGAAAAGCGGTTAAATTCATCAGCTCTTCATCTTTGTAAATTTTCTCCACGCCCTTGTGGTCTAAAATCTTATCCGAAGCCTCGCTCGCACCACCATCAAAGATGAGATACTCGACCTTTGCCGTGATCGATCCAGCCTTTGTCATATATCCGCCCTTTAGCTCGTCAGGCACAAAGGTATATCTGCCATCAAGGGATAAATTTAGCTTTTTACTCTTATTTTTATTTATGTATTCATTTTTATTAAATTCTTTCAAACTCTCAAGCCTTGCACTTTGCGCTAGAGCGATGATCTCTAGTAAATTTCCAGCCCAAAGAGGCAAGGCAAAGAGCAAAACTGCCAAAATTTTCTTCAAATTCTCTCCCTTTCATAAAATTTTCTTATAAATTTATCAAGATTATAAACCCACGCAAAGAGCACTGGCACAACAAGTAGGCTTAGCAAGGTCGAGCTAATGAGCCCAAAGATGATACTTATAGCCATAGGCGAGTTGGCTTCAAAGCCAGCGCCTCTGCTAAGCGCAAGTGGCAACATGGCAAATATCATCGCAAAAGTGGTCATCAAAACAGCCCTTAATCGCTTTTTTGCAGCCATTTTCACAGCTTTGTTTGCCTCTATGCCGCTATTTGCAAAGTGATTTGCAAAATCAACCACCAAAATGGCGTTTTTACCGACCATGCCAAAGAGCAAGATGACGCCAACCATAACAAATAGGCTAAATGGATTGCCGCTTATAAAAAGCCCTATCACGACGCCACAAAAGGCAAGCGGCATGGCAAGCATGATGAGAAATGGCAGCAAAAAGCTCTCATAAAGTGCCGCTAGCACCATGTAAATAAGCACCGCGCTAGCACTTACCGTAAAGATAAACGAAGCGTTTGTATCGTCCATGAGCTCGACAAATCCAAGAAATTTATACTTGAAATTTGCTGGCAAAATTTCATCAAGTTTCTTTGAAATTTCATTTGCCACGCTATTTAGCGGAGCATTGTTTTTGGTATTCGCTAGAAATTTGATCTCATCTGCTCTATTAAACCTTGAAATGCTAGCTGGCTTTTGCTCAAAACTAATCGTCGCCACATCGCCAAGTGTCACGAAAAAGCCCTCATTGCTTCTTATCTTGGTCTTTAAGATATCATTTGTATCGCTTCTAAATTTATCATCAAGGCGCATGTAAAGCTCATACTCTTTGCCATTTTCGTTTTCAAAAACAGAGACCTCGTTCTGGCTAAATGCGCTATAAACGGCGCTTGCAACGCTGGCTTTGTCTAAATTTAGCCTTTTTGCCTTATCTTCATCGATAGAAATTTGCACGCGCTTTAGCAGATCTTCTTCGGGCGAATTTACGTCCGTTGCGTCATTTATCTCCTTTAGCATCTTGCTGATCTTTGGCACAAATTTCTCTAGCTCTTTGCCATTTTCAGAGGTGATAGTAAGCTTAACTGGCTGCACATCGCCACCTTCAACCACCGGAAGATCAGCTACAATGACGCTCATATCATCACTTTTTAGCTTGTCACGAAACCTCTGCATGATAGCGTTTTGCCGCTCGTGATTAGCTCTATCTTTTAGCTCCTTTAGCCTAACGTAAGCTTTTACAAGATATGGCTGCTTGGCGTCTGTGTAGCCAAGGATGAAGTAAGCGTAAGCGACCTGAGGATCGGCGTTTATGAGTGAAATTTTATCTTTTAGTCTATCTTTGCTAGCTTGCAGGCTAAGTGAGGGGTCAAGCTTAAAGTAGATGTTAAACTCCGAGTTATCCTCGCTTGGCATGAAGTCACCGCCTACAAATTTAGCCAGTCCAAACGAGCAAACAACAACCACAAGTGTTATAGCTAAAAATATGAGCTTAAATTTAAGCGCTAAGCCTAAAAGCTTCTCATAGCCATTTTCAAGCGCCTCAAAAAAGGGCTCGCTCTTTAGAAAAAAGCTGCTTTCTTTGGCATTTACAAACCTAGCACTTAGTGTCGGCACAAGAAAGATACTCACAAAAAACGAGATGACGATGCCAGCTGCCACGCTCATAGCAAAGGAGTTAAAGTACTTGCCAACGATGCCACTCATAAAGGCGATAGGCACAAAGACGCAAAGTAGCACGAGCGAGATCGCAAAGACGCTAAATGCTATCTCTTTTATGCCTGCAAAGCTTGCCTTTAGGGCATTTGGCTCATCTTTTAGCTTGCTAGCGATGTTTTCAGTGACAACTATCGCATCATCGATGAAAATTCCGATGCCAAGTGTGAGCGCTATGAGGCTTAAGCGGTTGATGTCGTAGCCTAGGGCATTTATGATGAAAAATGTCGCCACGATGCTAGTTGGTATCGCCACGACTGAGATGATGGTGATCGAGAAATTTCTTAAAAACAGATAGACGATCACGATGGTTAGCAAGACGCCAAGGATCATATCAAAGGCGGTTTGATCGATGTGCTTTTGTATCACTTCGCTCTTATCGTAGGCTATTTTTACGTCGTATTCACTGCCAAGCAGGCTTTTAAACTGATCTAGCTTTGATTTAGCTAGAGCGATCACGGTTAGAGCATTTGCATCTGGAGCTAGCTCAAGACCCAGTAAGACGCCACTTTTTTTATCCATTATCGCTGCTTCGTTTGCGTCTTTGTAAGCGAGATCAACACTTGCGATATCTTTTAAAAAGACCCCTTGCTTGATCGTTAAATTTCTTAGCTCCTCTAGGCTTTTGGCACTGAAATTTGACTTGATCGCCATTTGGATCTGCTCATTTTCTATCTTGCCAAGTGGCGCTTTTAAATTTTCAACCTTTATCAAATTTGCCACTTCGTTTGCGCTAAGAGCGGTCTTATCAAGCTTAAATCTATCTAGTAAAATCTTCACCGCTGGCTCTAAAAAGCCATTAGTCTTAACCTTTGAAACGCCGCTAATGCGCTCTAAAAATGGCTTTGCCACATCATCGATCTCTTGCATGAGCTTAGTTTCATTACCATCAAGTCTTGTGATAAAGAGGCTAAACACCGAAGAAGAAAGCCCATTTAGCTTTTCTATCTCGTAGTTTGCGTTTAACCTTGCCTTTTGCATCTTGTCGCGAACGTCGTTTGTAGCGCTCTCTAGGTCTTTGTTTAGCTCAAATTCGATGCTTACCACGCTTAGGTTGTCAAAGCTAGTTGAGTAAAGCTTTTTTATCCCCTCTATGCTTGAAACCTCGTCCTCGATCTTTTGCGTGATCTTTGTCTTGATGTAGTTCATATCGCCATTTGCGTAGGTTGTGATCTTAACGATTGGGATATTTACTTGCGGGTATAAATTTACGTTCATCGTCTTTAGCGAGTATATGCCAAAGACAACGAGGCTTAAAAATATCATAAGCGTAGTTATTGGGCGGTTGATGGCTGTTTTTATCATTTATTTTCGCCGATTATCACTTTTCCTTGACCAAACATGCCTGGCTTCATCCCCATATCGTAAGCTTCGGCGTAAAATTTCCTGGTCTCTCTTTTTATCTCTGGGTAAATTAGCGCGATTTTAACCTCTTTTTCCTCGTTTGTTGCATCAAGCTTAAATTTAAACATGTCGCCAACTTTTACTAAATTTGCATATTTTTCGTCAATCGCTATTAAAATTTTAGCCTCCTCAGAGTTTAAGACAAAGGCTGGCTGAAGCGGCGAAGCACTCTCGCCAAGCTCGACATTTTTACTAGCTATCACGCCATCAAAAGGAGCTTTTAAAACGGCCTTTTTAAGATGATCATCTGCGTTTAAAATGGCGATCTCAGCTGCTTGAACTCTTAGAGCTGCCTCGTCAAATTTATACTTTACCTCATCAAATTCTTGCTTTGAAGTGACGTCCTTTACTTGGCTAAATTTATTAAAGGTGCTTTTAGCAAATTCTTTGGCATTTTTGGCAAGCGCTAGATCGTTTTTTGCCTTTTTTAGAGCGATCTCAAGGCTAGTTTGATCAAGACTAGCTAAAGCGTCACCCTTTTTAACATGGCTTGAGACATCTACAAAAATTTTATCCACCTTGCCGCTGCTCTCAAATGCAAGCTTTGAGCTTTGCTTAGCATAGACTTCAAAATCAGCAAAAATTTCTTCACTAGCAAATGAAAAAATGCAAAATATCATTAAAATTATCAGCTTTTTCAATCCCTAATCCTCTCTAAAATGCTCTCCCCGCTTTCAAAAAAATACTCCGCCTTTTTTATCTCCAGCTCATCTTTCGCCCCTTCAAAAAGGCTAATGGCGTCAAATTTTTGCGAGAGTGCTTCAAGCAGGTCGCTATATCCTAAAAGCCCAGAGTTATACTTCTCATAGCTCGCTCTAAGCGCTAGATCACTTGCTTTTACATACTCATTTAGCGAGGCGATCTTTGAGCTAAGAGTTGCGATCTCGTTTTGTAAATTTTTAAGTTTAGTCTCGTTTTCACGCTTTTTATACTCTAAATTTAGCCTCGCTTCATCAAGCGCGATCTTGCTAGCTTGGCTCATCTTGCTAGTGGCAAAAAAGTCAAAAATCCTCCACCTAAAGCTAACGCCAAATTTATTGCCGTGTGTGTCCTCTTTTAGGTATTTATCAAGATATGGGCGGTAAGCGCTATACTTGCCAAGGTCGATGTCGTAGTTATTTTTATAAAATCCATAGGTGTCATAAAGCGAAATTTGAGGCAAAAAGCCAGCTCTTGTCTCGCTAAGCTTAGCCTCGCTTAAAGATATATCTTGATTTAGCCTGTCAAGCTCGGCATTTTTTGAAGCTAAATTTGAGCTAATATCAGCCATTTTTGCCCCGCTAAGTGGCGAAATTTGCTCGCCTGTTAGCAAATTTATCTCATTTAAAATTTGCTCCATTTTGTTTTTGTATTCAAGCTGTGTGCTATTTGCCAAGTGGTATTTGGCCCGCACGTTTTCTAGCTCATCTTTTGGGGCAAGTCCTGCTTTGTTTGCCTTTTCAAGCTTGTCTAAAACGCCTTTTAAGAAATTTGCCTGAGCGTTTTTGGCGACTATTATATTTTCAAGTGCGCAGGCGTTAAAGTATAAATTTACAGCCTTAAATGCAAGGTAGTTTTTGGCTTCATCACTCGCAATAGCGGATTTGTTTTTTAAAAGCTGGCTCATCTTTAGCCTAGCTTCTCTAGCTCCACCATCATATAGTAAAAAATCAATCCTTGCTAGCACGCCAGCTGACTCTTTAGCGACTATGCTTGGAAAGGTGCTTGCGTTTTTGCCGTATGAGCCCTCTAAACTAAGACTTGGCAAGTAGGCACTAGTGGTCGCTTCGTCATTTAAATTTGCTCTTTTTAACTCAAGCTCTTTGATCTTTGAAATTTCATTTTGAGTGGCTTTGTTCGCTATCTCGCTCAAATTTGACCCAAATAGCGCCAAAGGCAAAAGTGCTAATAAAATTTTTCTCATCAGTGAAAGCTCTTTACTAAATTTCCTATTAGCAAATTCCAGCCATCAACTAGCACGAAGATGAGTAGCTTAAATGGCAGCGAGATCATGACAGGAGGTAGCATCATCATACCCATCGCCATCAAAACGGAGCTTACGACCATGTCGATGACAAGAAATGGCAGATAGAGCAAAAAGGCTATCTCAAAAGATGTCTTTAGCTCGCTTATCATAAAGGCTGACATCGCGATGCTTAGCGGGATATCCTCGATATTTGCTGGATTTTGCAAATTTCTTATCCTAAAAAATAGTGCAAGATCTTTTTCTCTAGTGTTTTTAACCATAAATTCTTTAAACGGCTTTAAACTCTTATCAAGCATCTCCTCATAGCCTATCTGCTCGGCTATATAAGGTTTTATGCCCTCATCGTAGCTTCTTTGCCCGACTGGCTCCATGATAAAAAATGTAAGCACCATCGCAAGCGAGATAAGCACCGTTGAAGGCGGCACTTGCTGTGTACCCATCGCTTGACGCAAAAACGAAAATACAATGACAAGGCGCAAAAAGCTAGTCATCATAAAGATGAGTGAAGGAGCGAGTGCAAGAGCAGTGAGGATTAGTAAAACATTTAGAGAATTTACAAGCTGCTCGGCATTTTGCGGTGAATTTAGGCTTAAATTTATAGTTGGTAGCGCAGGATCAGCGCCAAAAACTACACAAAACAAAACCGCTAAACTAAGCAGTGCTTTCACGACTAATTCCTCGTATCAAGGATACTTTTCTTAGTAGCCTCTTTATTTTTTGGCTCGAGCGAGACGAAGTGAATTTCCACCCTATTGTTTTTAGCTCTACCCTCGTCTGTGCTGTTGCTAGCGATCGGATCAAAAGAGGCTCTGCCAGAAGTGATAAGCCTCTCTTGTGGTACACCATCACTAACTAGCTCTTCAAGCACGCTTAGCGCCCTTGCAGTAGAGAGCTGCCAGTTATTTTTATATATAGAGTCTTTACTTGGATTTGTATTATCAGTGTATCCGATGATATCTGTTTTTACCTCATTTGGCATTTTGGCTATGATCATGCCTATTCGCTTTAAAAAGAGTTTCGCATCCTCGCCAGAAATTTCAGCACTATCTTTGTCAAAGAGCATCGCAGCTGGAAGCCTAACAATAAAGCCGTCCTCGCTCTCCTCCATCGTGATCTCAGGTGCGCCACTAGCCATTAGTAGCTCGTTTATCTTTTTAACAGTCGAGGTAACCTCATTTTGAGCACCTTTTTGAGCTTTTGGCTTTGGAGTGCGTCTGCTTTCAGGATCTGTCTCTTTTTCTACCTGACTATCTGGTCTTGCGCCACCCTCTAGCACGCTTAGCGCACCAGCTAGCGAGCCAACAGCAGCCTCCATCTTTTTAGCATCCATCGTCGCCATAGAAAGGAGTAAAACAAAGAAACAAAGTAGGAGTGACATAAGGTCGCCAAAGGCAGCCAACCACTCAGGCATGCACTTTGGGCACTCTTCTGGTTTTATTAACTTACCCATTATTCAAACTGACTTTTTCTATCTTTTGGAGGTAAAAATGCTAAAAGCTTAGCCTCAAGCGTTCTTGGGTTATCCCCTGCTTGTATCGCCATGATACCCTCTAAAATGACTTGCTTCTCAAGCGCCTCATCAGCATCGCGGATCGAGAGGATATTTGCAACAGGTGAGCCGATGATGTTACCTATCATCGCACCATAAAGTGTCGTAAGCAAGGCAACCGCCATAGATGGACCGATCGCACTAGGATCTGACATATTTAGAAGCATCGCAACAAGGCCAATGAGCGTTCCGATCATACCCATCGCACCTGCAAAACCGCCTACTTGCTCGAAAATTTTGATGTTATTTGCATGTCTTGTGCTAGTTTGATCTATATCGATCTCTAAAAGTGCCCTGATCGCATCTGGCTCATTGCCATCGACCGCCATTGAAAGCCCTTTTTTTAAAAACTGATTTGTCTCGTTATTTACTTCGCTCTCAAGTGCCAAAATGCCATCTCGCCTAGCTTTGGTTGAGTAATCAACTACTTTTTTTATAGTCTCAGGTAAATTTACAACAACTGATGGCTTAACAGCGACACCATAAAATTTACCGATACCTTTAAGCGTCTCCATCTTGAAGCCAACCATCATAACGCCGATAGTACCACCAAAAACGATCATCACAGAAGGGATATCGATGTATGGTCCTATACCAACGCCTATCGCCATTGATCCAAACAAAAGCACCAGGGTCAAAACCCAGCCGACGACGGTTCCTAAATCCATTTAAACTCGCTTTATTTATAAATTCTTAAGAATTGCTATTTTATTAGCTTTTTGTTGAAACAATCGTTAAATTAAAAAAAATGTTTGCCATTTTTTGCTACAATCTGCGAAATTTTTAACGTTAAAAGGCTTAAAAATGAACAATAATACTTCAATCATAATCCTAGCTGCTGGTCTTGGTACCAGGATGAAATCAAAACGCCCAAAAGTCCTATTTGAGCTATGTGGCGAGCCAATGATCATTCACATCTTAAAGCAAGCTTATGCGATCACAAATGACGTTAGCGTCGTGCTTCACTACGAAAAAGAGTTAATTAGCAAAAAGATAAAAGAAATTTTCCCTCAAACTAAAATTTTTGAGCAAGATCTAGCAAATTTCCCAGGCACTGCTGGCGCGATAAAGGGCGTAAATTTAAGCGGTGAAAAGGTGCTTGTCACTTGCGGCGACATGCCACTTGTTAGATCAACTGATCTTATGCGTCTAGCAAATGCCGAAGCAGACGTGGTTATGAGCTCATTTGAAGCGGCAAATCCTTTTGGCTACGGCAGAGTTATCATAAAAAACGGCAAAGTTGAAGCCATCGTCGAGCAAAAAGATGCGAGCGAAGCGCAGCTTGCCATAAAAAGCGTAAATGCCGGCTGCTACTGCTTTAAACGCGAGGCGTTAGAGCAAATTTTACCGCTCATAAGCAACCAAAACGCACAAAAAGAGTACTACCTAACTGACGCCATAAAAATAGCAAATGAAAAGGGCTTAAAGTGCGTTGCAGTAAATGTTAATGAGCAAAATTTCATGGGCATAAATGATAAATTTCAGCTAAGTATCGCTGAAAAAATAATGCAAGATGAGATCAAGCAAAATTTGATGAAGGCTGGCGTTTTGATGCGTATGCCTGAGAGCATTTTCATAGACAGCAGGGCTAAATTTGAAGGCGAGTGCGTGCTCGAAGAAAACGTAAGCATCCTTGGCGAGTGCGTCATCACTGAGAGCATCATCAAAAGCTCGTCGGTGATAGAAAGCAGCGTCATCAAAAACTCAGACATCGGCCCACTAGCTCATATCAGACCAAATTCTGAAATTTCTGATACACACATAGGAAATTTCGTCGAGGTTAAAAAAGGCGTTCTTAACGGCGTAAAAGCTGGACATTTGAGCTATCTTGGCGACTGCGAGATAGAAAGTGGCACAAATATCGGTTGTGGCACGATCACATGCAACTACGACGGCAAAGCAAAATACAAAACCAAGATCGGCAAAAACGTCTTTGTTGGCTCAGATACACAGCTAGTTGCCCCTGTAAATATCGCCGATAACGTCATCATCGCAGCTGGCAGCACCATCACAAAAGATGTTGAGAGCGGTGCTCTAGCTATTAGCAGAGGTCGTCAAGAGAACAAAAGCGGCTTTTTTGAGAAATTCTTTGGCAAAGACGATGTTAAAAAATAAGAAAATTTTACTTGCTGTTTGTGGCAGTATCGCCTTTTATAAGGCATTCGAAATTTTATCACTGCTTAAAAAGCAAGGCGCTGATGTTTATGTGGCTTTAAGTGACGGAGCGCTTGAATTTTGCAGTGTAAGTGGCTTTGAGGCGCTAAGCGAGCATAAAATTTTAAGCTCACAAACGCAAAACTGGCAAGATGGTGTAAATCACATAGCCTACTCTAAAATGGATCTAGTCATCATCGCACCTGCCTCGGTAAATACGATAAATAAGCTAACAGCTGGCATCTGCGATAATGTCTTCATGCAAACGCTAATCGCCGCCTC